>NZ_JBATGR010000459.1:0-2249 GCF_049665975.1 Eudoraea sp. | reverse complement strand
CTTCGGTTACGATTGCTAAGAATAATGATGATTACTATAAAAATGATAATAGGCAGAATTGCTCCAAAAGGAAAGTTTCCATCCCCTTCGGGAGGGCGTTCTTCTTTAAATTCACCCGTTAACACTTTAAAGATGGCATCAGATCCTTTATCCAATCCGGCATAGTAATCTCCTTCTTTAAATTCAGGAATAACTACGTTCCCAATGATCCTTTTGGATAATGCATCTGTTAGCGTAGCCTCTACACCATAACCTGTGTTAATGGCTACTCTTCGGTCTTCTCTGGCCAGAATGATCAGAATACCATTGTCCTCATCTTCTTGTCCTATGCCCCATGCTTGTCCCCACTGGGCACCAAGGTAGTTTATGTTTTCACCTTCGGTTGATTTTATTATGGCAACTACTATTTGCGTGGAAGTACTATCGGAATAACGGATAAGTTTCTGTTCCAGTGCATTTTTTTCGGGAGCCGTTAATAGCCCAATATAATCGTAAACACTGGTTTCAAGTTTTGGTTTTTCCGGGATCGTAAATTGTGCAAGAGCTGAGGTTCCCCACAGCAGGAACAAGATAAGACTAACCTTTAGATACCTCATTGCTCAATTCATTTGTGTCATTGGGTTTCCATGGAAAGTGGGCCTTTAACTCTTCTCCGGCCATCAGGATTCCGCGAATAATCCCTTCTTTAAATTTTCCTTCTTTAAAACTATTCTGAATAAGGTCTTTTGTGGAATTCCAAAAGTCATCCGGGACCACTTCATCAATGCCTTTATCTCCGCAGATTGCAAATTTTTTATCCTCCACGGCTAGATAAATCAGTACTCCATTACTTTCGCGCGTATTATCCATTTTAAGTAAATGAAAGACTTCCTGGGCCCTGGTAAAATGGTCTAAATGGGAAGACGGTTCTATATGAACTCTTATCTCTCCGGAAGTATTCTTTTCCGATTCAAGAATTGCATCTACAATCTCCTGTTCTTCATCAGTAGTTAAGAAATCTTCTACGAGGGACATAGGCGATAAATTAGTCGAATTCAAAATTCACATCCGGAGCATTTTCAGAACCGGGATCTGCCGCGTAACGCGCCATTTCATCAAATCCAAACCAACCTGCCAGAATTTTATTGGGAAATTTCTTAATGTGGATGTCATAGATATTTACCTGTTCATTATACCTGTCCCTGGCTACATTAATTCTGTTTTCAGTTCCTTCCAATTGAGATTGTAATTCAAGGAAATTTTGATTGGCTTTTAAATCCGGATATCTTTCAACAGTAACCAACAAACGTGATAAAGCAGAAGACAAGCCTGTTTGTGCCTCCTGGAAGGCAGCCATTTTGTCGGGGGTTAGATTGTCCACATCTATTGTTGTTGAAGTAGCCTTAGCGCGAGCTTCAATAACATCGGTTAAAGTACCTCTTTCAAAATCTGCGGCACCCTGTACCGTTTTTACCAAATTGCCAATAAGATCATTTCTTCTTTGATATGAACTTTCAACATTAGACCAGGCGGTTTTGGCATTGGCTTCATATTCTACTGATGTATTATTAAATCCAACAGCCCATTGATAAATAGCAAATGCCAGGACCAGGAGGACAATTACGGGAATTAACCATTTTTTCATAATCGTTTTATTAAGTTATAGTATAGGTTTAAAGCTGATTTTTTATTTTGATCAGTTCTGCTTTTATTTTCTCGAGCTTTTGGATAATCTCAAAATTTGACAAAGTTTTTTGTCTTTCCTCACGCAAATGAGTTTTAGCACCTTCAAGAGTAAAGCCACGTTCCTTAACCAAATGATATATTAGTTGAAGATTTTGAATGTCTTTTGGAGTGAATTTTCGGTTGCCTTTTGCGTTCTTTTTGGGTTGGATAACATCAAATTCTCTTTCCCAGAAACGAATAAGGGAAGTATTTACATCAAAAGCCCTGGCAACTTCGCCAATTCCATAATAACGTTTTTCTGGTAATTCTATATGCATTAATCCAGTGATTGATTTTCCTGAGTTGCGTACTTGAGCATGTTTTCAAATTCTTCGGCAGATAAACTTCCGTAATAGAAATTTATAGGATTTATACGTTCTCCTTCCTTCCATACTTCGTAATGGAGATGAGGTGCTTCAGATCTACCCGTGCTACCAACAAAACCTATAAGGTCTCCCCGCTTCACTTTTTGACGTCTTTTTACATTGTATTTACTTAGATGACCGTATAGGGTCATATACCCATATCCATGGTCTATGCGAATA
>NZ_JBATGR010000458.1:0-24441 GCF_049665975.1 Eudoraea sp. | reverse complement strand
CAACTTATCTCCAAACTCAGTTAATTGCTTCTCAGTCTGGAATATCATACTATCTGCCTCATTCATTTTATCAGCAGTTTCCTTTGCTTTTTTATCAGATTCTGCGTTAGCCTCTGCCTCTGCCTTCATTTTGTTGATTTCCTCTTCAGTAAGTCCTGAAGAAGCTTCAATTCTGATATCCTGCGTCTTGTTCGTAGCCTTATCAGTAGCAGACACTTTGATAATTCCATTTGCATCAATATCAAAGGTTACTTCAATTTGAGGTACTCCCCTCTGCGCAGGTGGAATTCCATCCAAATGGAATCTTCCAATGGTTTTATTATCTGTAGCCATAGGCCTCTCTCCCTGCAAAACATGAATCTCAACGGATGGTTGATTGTCTGCTGCCGTAGAAAATACTTGTGATTTTTTTGTTGGGATAGTAGTGTTAGATTCAATTAATTTGGTCATTACTCCTCCCATGGTCTCAATTCCAAGAGATAATGGGGTAACATCCAATAGCAAGACATCTTTCACGTCTCCTGTAAGAACACCTCCCTGGATAGCGGCTCCAACAGCAACAACTTCATCAGGGTTCACGCCTTTGGATGGTTTTTTACCAAAGAACTTCTCAACAGCTTCCTGAACCGCTGGAATCCTGGTAGAACCTCCAACCAAAATAATTTCATCAATATCACTTTTTGAAAGTCCGGCAGCTTTTAAGGCTGTTTCACAGGGCTTAATAGTTCTCTTTACCAAATCGGCGATTAATTGCTCAAATTTAGAACGAGTCAATGTAACCACAAGGTGTTTAGGTCCTGAAGCTGTAGCGGTCACATAAGGAAGATTAATTTCAGTTTGTGCAGAAGTAGACAATTCAATTTTGGCTTTTTCTGCTGCCTCACGTAATCTCTGTAATGCCATAGGATCTTTTCTTAGATCTATGCTTTCTTCCTTATTAAATTCATCTGCTAACCAGTCTATAACTTTTTGATCAACATCATCGCCTCCCAAATGAGTATCCCCATCTGTAGACAAAACTTCAAAAACTCCATCTCCTAATTCCAAAATGGAAACGTCATGCGTACCTCCACCGAAATCGAATACTACAATTTTCTGATCCTTGTGTTTCTTATCTAGTCCGTAAGCCAAAGAAGCTGCTGTAGGCTCATTAATAATTCTTTCTACCTTAAGGCCAGCAATTTCACCTGCCTCTTTTGTTGCCTGTCTTTGTGCGTCATTAAAATACGCAGGAACTGTAATTACAGCTGAAGTAACGGCCTGACCTAAATAATCTTCGGCAGTTTTCTTCATTTTTTGTAACACCATTGCTGAAATCTCCTGAGGAGTGTATAAACGTCCATCGATATCTACCCTTGGTGTATCATTGTCTCCTTTTTCCACTTTATAAGGTACCCTGTCCACTTCTTTTTTACATTCTGAGAATTTATTCCCCATAAAACGTTTAATGGAATATATTGTGTTATGAGGGTTAGTAACTGCTTGTCTTTTAGCAGGATCACCAACCTTAATTTCACCACCTTCTACAAATGCAACAACAGAGGGTGTAGTGCGCTTACCTTCTGCATTGGGTATCACAACCGGCTCATTGCCTTCCATTACAGAAACACATGAGTTTGTTGTTCCTAAATCTATTCCTATAATCTTGCTCATCTATTTTATTTTATTAAGTTAATATTTATCTATATTTCAATGATTATTGAATGACAAACAGTATGCCAACCGGAAAAAACTGACAGGATGTCATTAATTACGTAAAAATAAATGAGGTATATTCCGAGTAAAGTGTGAATTTAGAGTGGCTTAAACAAAGAAGAATTACAATATTTCAGATTTAATTACAGTGTTCGCGCCGCCTTGTATCTATTATATAAATAATCTTCCAGATTCCGTCTTGTTTGTGTAATTGAAATGAATTTACTCCACAATGACTCAGTGTATCATTGACCCAAAATTCATAAGGAGTCCATGCATTGGCCATACTTCCATCGATTTGAATTTGATAGGATAGTAATTTTTCCCGAAATTTTGTAGTGTCAGGAATACTCACTATAGATTTAAGGAAATTATTAAAATCGGAGGTTTTAACTACACTTGTTCCCTCTTTGTCCCGGCCAATGGTTTGCATAATTATCGTAGAACTTGTAGCGCTTTTTATTAGCGTGGAATCTTGATTGTGAAAACCATCGAAAAATATTTCAACTGTTTTCTTTACTTCTTCTTTTTCATCGTTCTGTGCACCCAATATGCCGGTGCTAAAAATCAACAGTAAATAAATAATTACTTTCATTGTTTTAGGGTTTTGTACGTCGGTGCCTAAAATAAGGAATAATTTAAACACAAATCCCTGCTCTTAACAATTGAACAAAACTCCTTACATTTAACGCGTCAAAAAGAAAGCAATGTCTATTTCCAAAAAAGAATACAAGAGGGTTACTGTTAAGTCCTTAATAGAAATGAAGAAGCAGGGAGAAAAAATTTCTATGCTAACAGCTTATGATTATTCTATGGCAAAGATTGTTGATGATGCCAATGTTGATGTCATATTGGTTGGTGATTCTGCCAGTAATGTGATGGCGGGACATGAAACTACTTTACCTATTACCCTCGACCAGATGATATACCACGCCTCTTCCGTTATACGGGCAGTAAACAGGGCTCTGGTGGTAGTTGATCTACCCTTTGGAAGTTACCAGAGTGATCCCAAAGAAGCACTTCGTTCAGCTATCAGAATAATGAAAGAAAGTGGTGCTCATGCCGTCAAGGTAGAAGGTGGTGTTGAAATTAAAGAATCGGTAAAACGAATCCTGAATGCAGGTATTCCAGTTATGGGACATCTTGGTTTAACACCTCAGGCCATATATAAATTTGGCACATATACAGTCAGGGCTAAAGAAAAGGATGAGGCTCAGAAACTAATGGAAGATGCTAAAATTCTTGAAAAGCTAGGCTGTTTTGCAATTGTCCTCGAAAAAATACCTGCTATGTTAACAAAGAAAGTGTCAGAGAATATTACCATACCAACCATTGGTATAGGTGGCGGCAAATATGCGGATGGCCAGGTATTGGTAATCCATGATCTTCTTGGAATGACTCATGAGTTCAATCCAAGGTTTTTACGGAGATATATGAATCTTTATGAGGATATGGGAAATGCCATTTCGCGCTATGTAAGTGATGTGAAAAGCCAGGATTTCCCCAGTGACGAAGAGCAATATTAAAGCTAGTGGATAAGAGAACTAAGACCAATTCCCAAAATCTTCAGGTATTATATGAGGATAACCATATTATCGCTATAAACAAAAGACCTGGCGATATTGTCCAGGGCGATAAAACGGGGGATGTACCATTAAGTGAAATTGTTAAGCAGTACATTAAAAAAAAATATAATAAGCCGGGGAAAGTTTTTTTGGGTGTGGTTCACCGGATAGACAGACCCACATCCGGCATCGTCATATTTGCACGCACCTCAAAAGCGCTTTCCAGGTTAAACGAAATATTTTCACAAAAATTAGCAAAAAAAACATATTGGGCTATTATAAAAAATAAACCTGATAGTGAGCGGAGTACCCTTGAGCACTGGTTGGTAAGAAATACGAGACAGAATAAGTCCTATGCCCATATTAAAGAGGTTCCCAATAGTAAAAAGGCCATTTTAGATTATCAAATTTTAAAAAAGCTCAATAATTATTATTTATTGGAAATCGATTTAAAAACGGGGAGACATCATCAGATCCGGGCACAACTGGCGGCAATAAACTGCCCAATTAAAGGAGATTTAAAATATGGTTTTGACCGTAGTAATAAAAACGGAAGTATCCATTTGCATGCCAGAAACTTAGAATTTTTGCATCCTGTTGGGAAGAAGCCTATAATTTTATTAGCACCAACCTCAGAAGATCCAATATGGGATGCTTGTTCATGATTTTTTCTTACATTTAAAAAGAATAACCTTCTTAGGTCTCAACTATAAAAGTTGATATTTTAATTTATTAGACCATGATTACATTATGATTAAAAAACTTGTTTCTCTTGTTTTTATATTGACTATAATAGCTTGTGGAAGTCATAATTCTATAGACAGTTTCTATAACGCCCATAAAAATGATAGTCAGGTAACAGCTATTCGTGTACCTCAATTTATGCTCAGCCTTTTGGGTAATATTTCCCCAGAAATGAAGTCCCTTATCGGAAATACAAAAGATTTGCGTTATATGCAATTTCCCAGTCCTACACCTGAGCGAACTAAATATCTAAATGCTCAAATGAATTCTATTGCCGGAAATTCGTTTATTGAAGTATTTCGTAAAAATGATGACCTGAAAAGAAATATAATATCAATCCGTGAAAAACGCAATGCCGTAAAGGAGATTCTCATTTATAACAATAATAATATACGAGGTTCTTTTCTGTACTTCAATGGGAATTTTGATCCGGTAAAAGTGCGGGAAATGGCTAAAAACACTGAGTTTAGTGAATTACCAAAAATCCTTGGTAAGGAATTTAACATGCAATCTCCAGAGGAAATCAACGAGTAATTTTCAATGCCTTTTCCCGGATAATTTGCCCAACGGGTTTGTTTTGTAAGTGGCTTTCTAGCCAGGAGAGTATATCTAAATAAAGAAATGCACGCTTCTCATAAGGATGATCTTCATATTTTTTTAATTCATCATATAACCTTTGAAATTCTCCTTTTAATTCATGGGGGTAAATATCACCTAACTTCCGTAAAAACTTGATCATTTCTTTTTGGACTGCTCCAAGATCATTCATCTTGAGTAAAAATTTATAAGTGCTCTTCAATTGAATTTCAAGGTGGTAATCCATGCCGGCTTCATAATGTGCCACCAAGCTTAAAACTCTTGCAAAACACATAAGATCTTCCCGCATCTTCAGGTTTTTATTATCTATGATCTTCTTTAAATATTTTATGCAGGTTTTGTTATCTCCAATTCCAAAATACAGACAAGCAATTTTATAATAAAATATCATTATATGATGAGGGTCTATGCGATCGCTGTGTTTTGTAATGCCGTACTCAATTATTTTAACCAGATACAAACCCTTATCAATGGTGCCTTCCAGGAAATGAAGGTTTAACTTATTTGAATAAATATAAAGGAACGCCAAGGATGATATATTATCATTTTTAGCAAAGTCCTTGTCACCAACAATAGACTCCATTTTATCAAGTGTCTCTTTAAATTGAGAACTGTATTTTACATAAAACAACGATTCTAATAAATAATGATTTCCCTTCAAAAAGAAAACAGGATTTAAATAAATCATTTTTGAATTCTCATAGAACAGATCTACCCATTTACTTGAATATTTATAACATGATAAAAAGTCCTGTATCAAAAAGCTATACCATAAATGCGCCTTGTAAAGCCATAATCTTTCTCTAAAACCAAGATCTTCGATTTTATATTCAGGTAAATGCTCTGCAAAATAACGTCTTACCCTGCCAAGGTCTTCATCATTTCTTACATAGCCTACTTTTAACATCATTCCATATAGCTGAAGGGATAGATTTGAAAGTTTACTGGTCATAACATTTTGCTCTGATAATTTCCTGGCCTGTTTAACCAGTTCATCAGCTCTATCCGGAATACTCCTGGTAATATATTGTGTTTCTATAATTTTTTCTAATTCTACTATTTCATAGGCGATATTTTTCTCTTCATTATCTATAGCTATACCTTTAACTTTATCTAATATCTTTAGACTTTGCTTATACAATCCCTTTTGATATAGGATAGTGGCGAAGTCTAATTGCTCCCTTATCTGAACTCTAATATTTTGGTTTACAGGATTTAATCTTAAACTAACCAAAATCTGTTTATACAAATGTGCTTTTAGGTTAGATAGCTGTGTTTTTTTTACGATCCCACTCGCTAAAATTGCACTTTCATCATAAGTCTTAAGTTTATCCAGTAAATTAAAAAGTGCAAGAAATTTGGCATCTGTATTTACTCCAAGGCGACCAACATAAAGCTTAAATTGTCGCTTTTCTGACTTGGAAAGAGATTTAACCAAAACAAATAATGCATCTTTATGGGCATTTGTCATCGTAAAAAATATAAATTATATAGTTGTTTATCAGTACTTTATGAATGCTAAAAAGTAAATTAACGTTGTAAATGAATCATAGGCAATAAAGCTATTCGCTTTCCTAAGTATATATTCGTATTGTGACTAAAAATATGCAAAAATAATGAGTAAAGATAAGGTAGACATTTTTGATACAACACTCAGGGATGGTGAGCAGGTTCCGGGTTGTAAACTGGATTCCAAACAGAAGCTTGTTATTGCTGAGCGACTGGACATATTGGGTGTTGATATTATAGAGGCTGGATTTCCCATTTCGAGTCCCGGTGATTTCAAATCTGTCAATGAAATTGCAAAAATTGTAAAGGAAGCAACAGTTTGCGGATTAACGAGATCTGTTAGAAAAGATATCGAAGTGGCCGCCGAAGCTCTGAAACATGCAAGAAAACCCAGAATTCACACCGGAATTGGCACTTCTGATTCACATATAAAATTCAAATTTAATTCAACAAGGGAGAAAATACTGGAAAGAGCAGTTGATGCCGTTAAGTATGCAAAAACTTTTGTGGAAGATATTGAATTTTACGCAGAGGATGCCGGAAGAACCGATAATGAATACCTGGCACGCGTATGCGAAGCTGTTATTAAGGCTGGCGCTACCGTACTAAATATACCAGATACTACCGGATATTGTCTTCCCGAAGAATATGGGGCAAAAATGAAATATCTAAGAGAAAATGTCAAAGGAATTGAAAAAGCGAGACTTTCTTGTCACTGTCATAATGATTTGGGACTGGCCACGGCAAATTCTATTGCAGGTGTTGTAAATGGAGCCAGACAGATTGAATGTACTATTAATGGAATTGGCGAGAGAGCAGGAAATACTTCACTTGAAGAAGTTGTGATGATATTAAAACAACACCCGGATCTTAATTTGGATACGAATATTAACACCAAATTATTATACAGTACCAGCCAAATGGTTTCAGATAAAATGGGGATGGTAGTGCAGCCAAATAAGGCTATTGTTGGTTCAAATGCATTTGCACATAGTTCTGGTATTCATCAGGATGGAGTGATAAAAAAACGAGAAACATACGAAATTATGGATCCCGAGGATGTTGGTGTTAACGAATCCTCCATTGTGCTTACTGCAAGAAGTGGTAGAGCGGCATTGGCTTACAGGGCTAAAAAAGTTGGTTATGAACTCACCAAAGTACAATTGGATAGTGTTTATACTGAATTTTTGAAATTTGCAGACCAGAAAAAAGAAGTCGTCGACAATGATATCCATCAAATAATTGAAGTAAGCCCAATAAATATTGAAAGTATCGCATAAATGAATCTTAAAATTGCACTTTTGCCTGGTGACGGTATAGGACCAGAGGTTTCTGCTCAAGCCGTTAAGTGCTTACAAGCTGTTGCGGATACATTTGGTCACCAATTTAAGTTTACTGAAGCAATGGTTGGGGCCAAGGCTATTGATAAGACCGGAAACCCACTTCCTGATGCCACCCTGCAATTATGCAAAGATTCAGATGCCGTATTGTTCGGGGCAATAGGTGACCCAAAGTATGACAATGACCCCAATGCTAAAATCAGGCCCGAGCAAGGGCTATTAAAGCTAAGGAAAGAGTTGGGGCTATTTTGCAATATTCGACCCGTAAAAGTGTTTCCCTCTCTTATTGATAAATCACCACTAAAGAAAAAAAATATACGTGGTACTGATTTTGTAATTTATCGTGAGTTAATTGGTGGGATTTATTTTGGTGAGAAGAACTTGAGCAAAGATGGCACTGTCGCTTCAGACCTATGCACCTATTCTGAAGCGGAAATTAGCCGCATCGCTCATTTGGCATTCAAAGAAGCCAAAACAAGAAAAAAGAAATTAACACTGGTAGACAAGGCAAATGTCCTTGAATCCTCAAGACTTTGGAGAAAAGTAGTTTCAAAAATCGGCGAAAGTTATCCGGAAATTACTTTGGAATTTTTGTTTATTGATAATGCCGCAATGCAACTTATACTTAATCCCAGCCAGTTTGATGTAATTCTTACAGGAAATATGTTTGGCGATATTCTTTCAGATGAAGGTAGTGCAATTGGTGGCTCTATCGGACTATTACCTTCTGCTTCTGTGGGAGAGAACAATGCACTTTTTGAGCCTATACATGGGTCTTACCCCCTGGCGAAAGATAAAGATATTGCCAACCCTATTGCCTCAATTTTATCGGCGGCAATGCTACTAGACCATTTTAACCTGGATGAAGAGTCCAGAGCAGTTGTGATAGCTGTCCTGAAATCAATGAAAAATGAAATTGTCACACCAGATTTGGATAAAAACAGTAAGTATGGGACAAATTATGTTGGCGACTTTATTTCGGGTAATATCAAAGAATCAGATGAACATCTCACGATCAACCGGGAGAATATTTGGTTGGGGAAATCTACTATAATTTAAAAGCATCGTACTTCATCCCGGACTTTCAAATTTGATTATTGAATTATTCACTTAGAAGCAACTCAATATATTGATCAAATTCTTCCTTAAAATCAACATACTTTTGGCCTGTGGCCGGCCCGTTAAATCCTGTGAGAATCTTCCTTACTTTCCTTTTTTTATCAATAAAAATAGTTGTAGGGTATGATAAAACATGGTTTAACATTGGTAGCTTTTCGTTTGCTTTACTTTTGCTGGAGCTAGCATATTGAGCCAGAAGAATTGGATAAGGCACCCCTACTCTGCTTTTTAACCTTTCAATTGATTTAAAAGCCAGGTCCCTGGTCTTGGCATACTCAAAGGCCAGGGCAACCACTTCAAAATTACCTTGTTTTTTGGTTTTTACGTAATCAGACAAAAATTTAGTTTCATCAAGGCAATTGGGGCACCAGGTTCCCATTATTTGAACAACTACAACTTTATCTTTAAATCTGGAGTCCTTTAATGAAATGAAAGTGCCTTCGCTATTTGGAAACGAAAACTGTAATTCTTCGTAGCCCTCATTCAAAAAGGTTAGAGATTCTTCATCAGCTAATTCAAAACTTTCATTTCTATAGGCAATAAAAGGCTCTTTAAAATGATTTCCTGAATAAAAAGTACCATTTAGACTACTATCTGTCGCCTTAGCTGTGAACAAAAAAGCGTGAGCCCCATCAAAAGTGGAGAGTTTCAAACTATCCCCGTCTAATATTCCTTCTAAATATCGATAATCACCGGTGTTTGTTCTAAAAGTACCACTAACCTTATTCCTATGCTGTTCGAAAATACCCTTTGCAAAATACTCATCTTCCGAATCCGGGCTAAATTTGGTTTCCCATATCCCGGAAACATTAACCGTGGTATTTGCTGAACTATGAAACCTAATGCTATCACCAAATTCTGCATGAAATGGTACAATTCTATCAAGGCTTTCTTTTATAAATTTTCCATTTATTACCGAATCATTAAAAGTTCCTGAGATATAGCCCTCAAAAGAAGGCATTTGAATTTTTATGCTGTCATTATAGATGTCAATCTCATCGACCCGAATAGTTTCTGCAGCATTATAAACGTCCATTATATATCCGGATTCAATTTTCTTTAAATTAAAATTAAAAGGAAGAAGTTCTTTATCCATCACTTCCAATTGAGCTAACCATATACCTTCCTTGAGAGGTTTAGTTTCCTTTGTACTACAGGACATTAAAGTTAAAAACAGCAAGAAAAAATAATAAAATCTTTGCATCTTAAAAGTTATTTAGTCAGGTACGAAATAACGATTAAAATACTTTAATAAAAAATAAAGCTATTCAGCCTTAAGTATATTGAATGTATAAGACCTTTGTTTTATCTTTGAAGGCTAAAACTAGCCCATGAAAATTTCCTATAACTGGTTAAAACAGTTTCTTAAGCTCGACTGGGAAGCGGAAAAAACAGGGGAACTTCTAACCAATTTAGGTCTTGAAGTAGAAGGTATTACCCAATTCGAGTCCATTCCTGGCGCTTTAGAGGGTATCGTAGTAGGTCATGTCTTAAACTGTGTGAAGCATCCTGATGCAGATAGGCTAAAACTGACCACGGTTGATATTGGTTTAGAAAAACCTGTTCAGATTGTTTGTGGTGCACCAAATGTGGCCGAGGGACAAATGGTGCCGGTAGCCACAATAGGTTCTACGTTATATCCCAGTGATGGAAAGCCCCTGTTAATTAAGAAAGGTAAGATTCGAGGAGTTGAGAGTCATGGAATGATTTGTGCAGAAGATGAGTTAGGTTTAGGCGAAAGTCATGACGGTATAATGGTTTTAAGTGAAGCCCTTCAACCGGGAACAGCTTGTTCTGAAGTATTTGAAATAGAGAAAGATGAAATCTTTGAAATTGGCTTAACACCAAACAGGGCTGACGCTATGAGTCATCATGGAGTTGCGAGGGATCTAAAAGCAGGGCTTAATCAGAGAGATATTCAAACAGAACTTATTACGCCCTCAGTAAGTAATTTTAATGTTGAAAACAGATCCTTAAAAATAGATGTTGCGGTTGAAAATAATGACCTGGCACCGAGGTATTGTGGAGTAACACTTAGTAATCT
Source organism: Eudoraea sp. (assembly GCF_049665975.1). Taxonomy (GTDB): domain Bacteria; phylum Bacteroidota; class Bacteroidia; order Flavobacteriales; family Flavobacteriaceae; genus Eudoraea. Next base: position 13,828 of record NZ_JBATGR010000458.1, on the reverse strand, counting down.
TATTGTTCAGCCCTCACCAGACTGGTTAAAAAACAGATTACGGGCAATTGGTCTTAGTCCTATTAATAATGTCGTAGACGCCACTAATTACGTTCTGCATGAATTGGGGCAACCCTTGCATGCATTTGATGCCGATAGGATTACTGGTAAAAAGATTGTTGTAAAAACTTTACCCTCAGGAACTAAATTTATGACCCTTGACGGTGAGGAACGCATATTACATGAAGAGGATTTGATGATATGTGATGATGAAAAACCAATGTGTATCGCCGGAGTTTTTGGAGGAATTAATACCGGTGTAACTGAAAATACCAAATCAATATTTCTTGAAAGTGCATATTTTGATCCTGTTTCCATTAGGAAAACGGCCAAACGGCACGGATTAAATACTGACGCGTCTTTTCGTTTTGAAAGAGGTGTTGATATAAATAATACCGAATACTGCTTACGAAGGGCAGCTTTATTGATAAGAGAGATCACGGGGGGAGATATTACATCAGATGTCGTGGATCTTTACCCCAGAAAGAAAGATGATTATCAGGTATTTCTTTCTTTTGAAAGAATTAACACCTTGATAGGTCAAAAAATACCTGCTGATACTATTAAATCTATATTGGCGTCCTTGGATATCCAGGTTAAAAATTCCACCGAATCCGGATTAGGTCTTCTTATTCCATTTTACAGAGTAGATGTACAAAGAGAAGTGGATGTAATTGAAGAAATCTTAAGAGTTTACGGATATAACAATATTGATTTCAAAGAAAAACTAAATGCCTCTATTGCTACCAGTACAAGATTTGAAGATCATAAACTCGAAAAATTAATTGGCGACATGTTGGCTTCAAGAGGTTTTTATGAAATTATGACCAATAGTCTTACCAGTCCAAATTATAACAAACTTCTGGGTGCTGATTCTGAAGAATCTGGGGTTGCCATTTTAAACCCCTTAAGTATAGATTTATCAGTTTTGAGACAATCCATGTTATTTTCAGCACTAGAAACAGTAGCTTATAACATTAACAGAAAAAAACAGAATCTAAATTTTTTCGAATTTGGCAAAACATATCAAAGCTCGCAATCAGAATATATAGAGACCAAGCACTTATCACTAATTGTAACCGGAACACGAAATGAAAACAGTTGGATCTCTCCTTCCAAGCCTACAGACTTTTATTTTCTGAAGGCAGCAGTTGAACTGGTTTTAGCACGACTTGGTATTACTAATTACGAATCTTTTTCCAAGCAGAATGACATTTTCCTTGATAGCCTGAGCCTTAAAAAAAATAAAACCGAATTGGTCTCCTTTGGAATGGTTCAAAAAACTATTTTAAAAGAATTTGATATTAAGCAAGAAGTTTTTTATGCCGATTTTAATTGGGGTGCCTTATCAGAAATAATACGTGAGAATGAAATAATTTTTGAAAATATTCCGCGTTTTCCTGAGGTAAAAAGAGATTTAGCTTTATTATTGGACAAGGGTATTACATTCGATGAAATCCAAACTATTGCCTACGATACGGAAAGAAATCTACTGAAAAGCATTACTCTTTTTGACGTTTATACCGGAAAAAATCTTCCTCCGGAAAAAAAATCATACGCCGTAGGATTCACAATTGGGGACGCGCGTAAAACACTAACGGATAAGCAGATCGATAAGATTATGAAAAAACTGCAGCAACGCTTTGAAAAAGAGTTGGGCGCAGAGTTGCGCTAGGTTACAGCTGATTTGGCAAAATTACGCTGTCAATTACATGGATAACTCCATTACTCTGATTGGCATCGGCAGATGTTATCCTTGCAATATTTCCAAAACAGTCCGTTAGAACAATATCCAGACCGTCCATCGTGGCTAAAAGCTCATTACCCTGAACGGTGGTTAAACTGGCACTACCTTTACCCCTGCACATTGCTCTTAATATTTTAGAAGCCGTAAAGTTACCTGCAACGATATGGTAAGTAACTAAAGATTGTAAGGCTTTTTTATTTTCAGGTTTTAAGAGTGCTGCTATTTTATCTGAAGACATTTTGTCAAAGGCTCTATCCGAAGGAGCAAAAACAGTAAATGGACCATCACCAGCGAGCGTTTCCTCCAGATCTGCAGCTTTGACGGCAGTAAGAAGTATTTTGTGAATTTGAGATTCCTCAGTACTCCGAATTATTGTTTTGTTTATAAGATCATTATTTACAAAAGCCAGGGAAGTTTGAGAAAAAGTCGTAAAACAGGTCAATAGGGTAAGCAGGCTTAGGGGGGTTGCCAAAAACTTCATGAGTATCTAATTTAAAATATTCGTAATTATCGATGAACGGTACAGCAATGTCGACAAGATACAATTATGCGGGACACAATCATATTAGTGAAAATGCATTTGAAAGAATTTAACAAAATATTAACGGAGCCTAAATCTTAAACAGAATTTGTTTCGTAAGTTCAATTCATTATTTTTGAATCAATTGCTAGAAAAAGAAACCTATTATGTTATTAAAACCCACAAATATTCGGGAGCAACTCTATAAATCCAAACTTCAGTTCTCCGAAGAACAACTTATTAATGAAGTTTATTTGCTCTTGCAGAAATCTTCCGGAAAAGAAGATAAAATTCTAAAAAAAATATCCGGTAACGCCAATGGCGCAGAAAATAATTTCAATTTTGATCTTTTAGAAACAGATAGAATTTTTCACATTGATCAAATAAAGGAAATCTGTATTAACTACAGACTTCGTTTTCTTGACTCAAAATATTTTAAAGGCCAGATTCCGGATAAAACCATTGATAAGATAAAACTGCTGGAACAAAAGCATAATATTGGAATTGAAGGTTTTAAAATAGTAGCCCCATCAAAACTTTTCAAATTAGCAGATAAAGATGATCCCCTATTGTTTGCCCCTATTGGTAATGGGTATTTTTATTTAATTGATAAATGGGGCAATGACCTGCATCCCTTGCGCAGAATTCTGGTTTGGCCATTTAAGAATATTGTAAATCTTTCATTACTAGTAGTTTTGATTAGCTGGCTAACTACATTATGTATTCCTAATGGCCTTTTTTCAAAATCAAATTCGCAAATGGAATTTATGATAATATTCTTTTTTATGTTTAAATCTATAGCTGCCGTAGTTATTTTCTATGGATTTGCTTTAGGCAAGAATTTTAATCCCGCGATATGGAATAGTAAATATTTTAATTCCTGAGTCTATATCCAAGCGAAATTCGTACAAGTATTTACGTTTTCTTCAGGTAGTACGTTATTTGGTATACATCTGAAAAGGTACTCCATTAAGATCTATATTATCAATAAATGCTGGGTTGGGAATAGGTCTGATGCGCAATAGCCCACCTTTTCCAGGATCTCCTGATTTCTGATACCCAATTAAAATAAAGTTGTTTTTTGCATCGTATGATACCATGCTCGTATCACCTATTTCGAATTCAAATAATTGTTCCTGTTCCGATAAAAAATTCTCATAGTAATAAAGAATTGCAGTATTATTTTCAAAATCATAAACAGCCGGAATATTTGGATATGATGTCCCGGAAAGATTCGTGGGCATAGAATAATATAGATTCCCTACCTCATCGTAAAAGGAAGACTTAGCATCTCCGAAATTAGGTTCCTTACCTGCTTCATAACGAATGGTTGCAGTTATTGCCATTGTAGAACTACTAATAAGAGTATGTAATTCAGGATAACTTACTATTATACTATTAACATCGGATTTAAAAATTCTTAATACTTCAAATCCGAGATTTATATCAGCTACTAATTCTTCAATCGTAGTATCAAGCACTATCAAGCTATTCTTATTATCATCTTCTAAATCCTCTGATAAGATAAACACCTGATTATTAGAAAAAACTGCCTGTAAAGGTCTTTTATCCAACTCAATATCAACAAATTCAGTTTCTGATAATGAAGCATCAATTATTCGAATATAATAAAGTGTCTCTTTAGCCCCTGTACCAGGAACCTCATACCCGACATAGAATTTATTCCCTGAATGCGCAATTGCCCGAACAATAAGATCGCAATTTCCCAAATCATCAAAGACGACTGTTTCTATAAAGGCGTCATTTTTAAAATCATATAATGAAATTTTACCAGAGCAATCTGTTTCAGAATTAAAAATACTTATTTCGTTACCATCTCTGTAAGTAACCGAAGCAAGAGAAATACCTGAAAATTCATTTATCCCCGGATCTAAAAAAATGGTCTCAGCATCAGCTTTTAAATTAATAAGCGATAAAAGATCATTGGATTCAACCAATAGTGCGTAATCCGCATCAACATTCGGGAACTCTTCTTTTGTTTGAAGGTCTTCTCCTGCATTATCACTACACCCCAGCATAAATAGGGCCAGCAAAAGAAAGTAAATTCTGTAGGTTTGCATAGCATTAGGATTTGGGAGGTCCTATTCAGCTATACGGGTATTGCATACATTTTATCACGTTGTTCCCGTATAGCCTTGTCAGACATATATTCATCAAACGTTAAATATCTGTCTATAGTATCTTTTGGAGTCAATTCTACGATCCTATTTGCTACAGTTTGAGCAAATTGATGATCATGAGTAGTAAATATAACTGTACCCTTAAAATTGTTGAGAGAATTATTAAAAGCAGTTATACTTTCAAGGTCAAGATGGTTAGTAGGTTCATCTAACATCAGTACATTGGCCCTGATCATCATCATTCTACTTAGCATGCATCTCACTTTTTCACCACCGGAAAGAACTGTACACTTTTTTAATGCTTCCTCCCCACTAAACAACATTTTACCCAAAAAACCACGTATATAGACCTCTTCTCTTTCCTCTTCGGTTTTGGCCCATTGTCGTAACCAATCCACTAAATTTAAATTATCGTTGAAAAATTCAGAATTATCGGCAGGCAAATAGGACTGTGTAGTTGTAATTCCCCAATGATATTTGCCTCTATCAGCTTTTCTTTTGCCGTTGATAATTTCATAAAAAGCAGTTGTTGCCCGGGAATCTCTGGACAAAATGGTTACTTTATCTCCTTTAGCTAAATTCAGATTTAAGTTTTGGAACAACAATTCCCCGTCCTCAGAACTAGCAGCTAAATTTTCAATATTTAAAATTTGATCCCCGGCTTGCCGTTCCTGTTCAAAAATTATTGCAGGATATCTCCTGCTTGACGGTTTGATGTCCTCAATCTTAAGTTTTTCCAACATTTTTTTTCTTGATGTTGCTTGTTTACTTTTAGCGACATTAGCGCTAAAACGTCGAATAAACTCTTGTAGTTCTTTGGCTTTATCTTCTGCTTTTTTGTTTTGTTGAGCCCTTTGTCTGGCTGCTAATTGACTACTCTCATACCAAAAGGAGTAATTCCCGGAAAAGGAATTTATTTTACTAAAATCTATATCTGAAATATTGGTACAAACAGCATCTAAAAAATGACGGTCGTGAGATACAACAATAACCGTGTTATCATATGAAGCCAGGAAATTTTCTAACCATGTAATGGTTTCATAATCTAAATCATTCGTGGGCTCATCCATAATTAAAACATCAGGATTGCCAAATAAAGCCTGAGCTAAGAGTACACGAACTTTTAATTTAGAATCCAGTTCAGACATTAAGGTATAATGTAATACCTCCGGAATTCCCAAATTTGATAACAAAGTAGCTGCATCACTATCTGCGTTCCAACCATTCATTTCTTCAAAAGTTACCTGCAACTCTCCAATTCTATCCGCATTTTCATCAGTATAGTCGGCATAGAGAGCATCTATCTCTTTTTTGATTTTATATAAAGGCTTGTTTCCCATAACTACAGTTTCCAGAACTGCTGTTTCATCATAGGCGTTGTGGTTTTGCTCCAAAACAGACATACGCCGGCCAGGTTCAAGGTGTACCTGACCCGAAGTAGGGTCAATTTCACCTGAGAGTATCTTTAAGAAAGTAGATTTTCCAGCCCCATTGGCACCAATGATACCATAACAGTTGCCTTGTGTGAAACTAACATTTACTTCATCGAAAAGTATTCTTTTACCAAATTGAACTGATAAATTGGAAACAGATAGCATACTTCTATTTTTAAAATTTTTGCAAAAATAGGGAAAAATAATGCTAAGTAACAATAATCATACAAGCGAATGACAGGCTTTCCCAATTAACAGTGATTGTGAACTTTTAACTGTGCCTTAACAGCTTCAGCCTATTGGTTTGACTAATTTTGTATACTGTAGGCAGCGAAAAATATATGAATAAAACTTTACTATATTTTATTATTTTCTTACTGGCGGCTTGTAATACCAAGGAAAAGAAACCTTCAGCGGTTTATTTTGGTGGGGAAATAGTGAATCCTTCCAGTGAGTATGTTGTTCTGTTAAAAGGAGATGTGGTTATAGATACTGCCCGCCTTGATGAGAATAACAGATTTTCCTTTCAGTTGGATTCAGTAGATGAGGGCCTTCATCATTTTAATCATTTTCCGGAAGAGCAATATGTGTTTTTAGAACGTGGTGATAGTTTACAATTAAGGCTAAATACCGTTGATTTCGATGAATCACTTGTTTTTTCGGGAACAAATGAACAGGTAAATAACTTTCTTTTGGAAATGTTCCTGGCTAATGAACAGGAAGAAGAGTTGATTTATAAATACTACAGCCTTGAGCCTGAATCATTTATACAAAAAATAGACTCCCTAAAAAATATAAAACTTAAATCTTTAAACAATCTTTCAACAGAGACTGAGCTTTCCGATGGTGCTATAGAAATAGCCAAAACGGGTATTATGTATACTTCATACATTTTCAAAGAGGCCTATCCGTTTTATCATAAAAAGAAAAAGGGGGAGAAATCTATTCATGACCTTCCAGCTGATTTTTATAACTACAGGACCGAAATTAATTATGATCACAAGGGTCTGTGTTATTATAGGCCTTATTATAATTTCATGAAATATCATTTAAACAATCTTTCATATATGGATTGCAAGAACGGTTGTGGAAAACGGAATAAGATGGCTAAAAACCAGCTTCACTTTAATCAACACAAACTGAAATTGATAGATAGTCTAATAAAGCAAAATGAGCTTAGAGATAATTTATTCAGGAATGTTGCAATGGATTATTTGCTTAAATATGACAAAGAGGAAAATATCGAAATTTTCATTAAAGAATTCCATCAACTGTCAGAGAACAACAGGCATATACATGAAATCAATGGGCTATATGAGGGAATAAGAAATTTACAACCTAAGAAAGAACTGCCGGAACTCTTGGTATTTGATTCTGAAGGTAACAAGGTTTCTATAAAGGACCTTGGAAAAGACAGAAAGGTTGTGTTTTACTTTTGGTCAGCGCCTGAAAAAAGGCATTTTACTAATATGATTCAACGCATTAATTTATTAAAGGAAAAATATCCGGAGTATACTTTCATTGGTTTAAATCTACGAACTGAACATGCCCGATGGAATAACATGGTTGAAGTTTCACAACTAGATAAAAGCGAGCAATTTTGGACAGAGAATTTTGAAGATGTTGCACATACCCTAATTGTCTATGATCCAAATAGAGGAATCATAACAGAAGATGGCATAATTGTAGATGCTTTTGCTAACGTTTATACTTCTTTCTAGAGAACCAGACCTGATTTTGGCGCAACAAACTACTGTGTTTTCCTATCACCAACCAGATTCAAATGAGTTGTTAAATTAATTTCCCTTATTATAATCTGCTAAAAATTTTTCTAAACCAATATCTGTTAAGGGATGTTTTAGCAAACCTTCAATGGCAGATAAAGGACCAGTCATAACATCGGCACCCAATTTAGCACAGTCAATAATATGCATAGTATGTCTTATTGAAGCAGCTAAAATTTCCGTTTCATACCCATAATTGTCATAAATATGCCTTATTTCTGATATAAGGTTTAATCCGTCTGTAGATATATCGTCTAATCTTCCTATAAAAGGTGAAACATAAGTTGCTCCTGCCTTAGCTGCCAATAGGGCTTGTCCTGGAGAAAAAACCAGAGTGCAATTTGTTCGAATGCCCTTGTCTGCAAAATATTTAAGGGCTTTTACCCCATCTCGTATCATGGGAACTTTAACAACAATTTGTTCGTGTAACTCCGCCAGCGCTTCCCCTTCTTTGATCATTCCCTGCAAATCTGTAGCTATTACCTCGGCAGAAACATCACCATCAACAATGTTGCATATATCCACATAGTGTTTTAAGATATTATTTTTTCCGGTGATCCCTTCCTTTGCCATTAATGAAGGGTTTGTGGTAACCCCATCTAAAACGCCCAGCTCCTGAGCGTCTTTAATTTGATCTAAATTAGCGGTATCTATAAAAAATTTCATGTTTTTCTATTGTTTATATAACTCTTACGAGCTGTGTTTTTACTTTCTGATGGTGCTCACAAAACTACAATTTATAATGATTCAATAACAAGCGTTCATAAACTTTATCCGGCAATATTTTCTTTAAAATCAATGAAAATTTCTGCACTGGACTTCCAACTTTATAATGAACTTTTGGGTTTTTGGTATTAATAATTTTATACACCATTTCTGCAACCTTTATAGGATTCTGACCTTCCTGTACATGATCATCTATTATGCCTAATGTTTTGCTATAGGGTTTATAATATGGTGAAGCGCTATTGACTGGCGCATGATAACGTCCTGCTGCTATATTCGTTGCAAAGTCTCCAGGTGCCAGGTTGGTAATCTTAATACCAAAGTCCTTTGTCTCCATTCTCAGGGCTTCTGTAAGTAATTCTAAAGCACCTTTGCTGGCAGAATAAATACCCCTATAGGGCAACCCCATATATCCGGCTATTGAGGTAATATTTATTATGAGACCAGAATTTTGCTTTCGCATCTGCGGTAATGCGGCTCTGGCCACATTAATTGGTCCGTGGAAATTTGTATCAAAAGCCTTTTTTATTTCAGTTTGGGGAGTTTCCTCAATTGGCCCGGTTATTCCAATTCCTGCATTATTTATGAGTACATCCAGAAAACCCTCTGAGGCAATTATGCTATTGATGGCCAGGTCAATACTGGTATTATCTCTAACATCTAATTCTATGAGTTTAAAATCTGAAAATTCGGGATAGTTCTGCAAGTTACGTGTGGTTCCAAACACCTTATATCCTTTGGATTTAAGAAACAAACCAACAGATCTGCCAATCCCCGAGGAACCGCCGGTAATTAAAACTATTTTTTGTCTCATATACCTTGCAAATAAACAAATAAAAAGAAGAGGAAGAAAATATTGAAATCTATATTAAGAACTTGAGTAGAGAACTATATGAGTTAGAAGTGCATATCAAAAAACACTAAATAAACCGCATAAAAAAAGGCAAGCTACCTACATCGCACCGCTACAACCTCATACCCTTGCTGCGTTCCCACCCTGGGGGATTCAGAGGGAGCTGGTCGTGTAGGACTTGCCTCATGCAAATATACGACCAATTTAAATTTGGGACAATCGTTTTACATTCTTATTTTAGCTCTAAAGCATTTAATAAATAATACTTTTGCTCAGAGAAGCTTCCAATATCAGGCTCATTAATCTTAACCCATAGAAGTACAATCGCTTATGAATTTCATCAAGTTTTTCATTCCTCTTGCAATAGGTACTTTGTTCCTGGCCTGTGAAGGGGATCTAAAACCTAAACAGCTATTTGAAATTGAGTTTCCCGGTAAAACAAATGAGTTTAGAAATCTGGATTCCGTTGCTGTTTCTATAAAAAACAAAAAAGGGAAAACAATAGATAACGTAAGCTATTCAATCGATGGAAAAAAATTACAAATACAAAATGATAAACTAAGTCTAGATGTAACGCGTTTAGGACTGAAAGAGCTTAAAGCTGTTATTGAATATGAGGGTAATACGGCAGAAATAACTAAAAAGATAAAAATTTTGTCTGCCACAGCTCCCGAAATTTACACCTATGAAATTATCAATGAATATCCACACGACTTAAATGCATTTACACAGGGATTAGAATTCCACAATGATACTTTATATGAGAGCACTGGTAGTGGTGGAAATGCCAAATCATTCATCAGGAAAATAGATTTCAAAACCGGTAAAATCTTGCAGCAAAAAGACCTGGCCAAAAATTATTTTGGAGAAGGAATTACCATTCTAAATAACAAGCTTTATCAACTCACATGGCGCAGCAGTATAGGCTTTGTATACCGCCTTCAGGATTTTAAAGAGCTCAATAGTTTTCAATATGGGGAGAGCAAAGAAGGTTGGGGTCTTTGCAATGACGGAAAAATGATCTATAAAAGCGACGGTACAGAAAAAATTTGGCTATTAGATCCGGAGACTCTCACTGAAATAAGTCATATTGAAATTGTTACCAACAAATCCATTTTCAATAAAGCTAATGAATTGGAATATGTGGATGGAAAAATCTACGCCAATGTCTGGCAAAAGGAGAGTATGATGATCATTGAAGCGGAAAGTGGAGCCATTGTTGGAGTGATTAATATGGCCGGGTTGAAAAATAAAGTTAAAAAACATAAAAATCTTGATGTCTTAAACGGAGTGGCCTACAACCCAACAAGAGGCACATTCTTTGTTACCGGGAAAAACTGGGATAAACTCTTTGAAATCAAGATCAAGAAAAAATAAAATGGAGGCTTTTGAAAAAACCTTAGTTGTACAACCTGATGATCTTGATGACCTAAACCATGTAAACAATGTCCGCTATGTACAATGGATTCAGGACATTTCCAAAGAACATTGGCAGCACCTTACTTCTAAAGAAATTCAGGAGCGTTTTATTTGGGTAGTACTCAATCATAACATAACCTATAAAAGCGCCGCGGGTTTAGGTGACATTATTTTATTAAAAACATTTATTGAAAATTCTAAAGGAGCTATTTCAACAAGGGTTGTTGAGATGTACAACGCTGCCACGAATACTCTTTTGGTACATTCAGAAACAACATGGTGCCTTCTTAATCCTGAAACACTCAAACCAATACGAATTTCGGAAGAAATTCGTTCTATTTTTGCAGATGTGACAAGGAATCCTAGCTAATCTAATATGCGCCAAAGTCTTTTTATTATACCAATTCTACTGATAACACTTCTCTGGTGTTCTTGCAGGAAGGACTTTCAATACGATACGAGCAGTGGTAATTTGGAGTTTTCAAAGGATACAGTCTATTTAGATACAGTCTTTACCAATATTGGCAGCAGTACGTATTCTTTAAAGGTCTATAACCGATCAAATAGCGATATACAAATTCCTAGTCTGCGGCTGGCACAAGGCAATAATAGCAGCTACAGATTAAATGTTGATGGTGTGGCCGGAAAAGAATTTGAAAATGTTCCTTTAATGGCTAAAGACAGTTTATTCATTTTTATAGAAACAACCTTTGATATTTCGGCACTAAACCAAAATGAATTTTTATATACCGATGCCATCCTTTTTGATGAAGGGCCCAAACAGCAAGAAGTACAATTAGTGACCTTGATAAAAGATGCTATTTTCCTTTATCCGGCAGAAAATGCAGATGGAACTAAGGAAACTTTACTCTTAGGAATAGACGAAGAAGGAAATGAAATTAGAATAGAAGGATTTCTGCTCACCGATGAGCAACTTAGCTTTAGTAATGAAAAACCTTATGTCATTTATGGATACGCAGCTGTGGCATCAGAGAAAACCCTTAATATAGCCGCAGGCAGCAGAGTTCACTTTCACAAGGATTCGGGAATATTGATGGGGGAAGGAGCTTCACTTAATGTCAACGGCACTTTAAGTATGGATACACTTCTTTTGGAAAATGAAGTGATTTTTGAAGGTGACCGCCTGGAACCTGAATTCTCAGAGGTGCCGGGGCAATGGGGAACCATTTGGCTGGCTCCCGGCAGTACTAACAATACCATAAACCATCTTACTATAAGAAATGCTTCTGTAGGACTACTGGTTGAAGGTAATTCAGGCTTAAATCCGCCAAAACTTTCCATTAGTAATTCTCAAATTTATAACAGCCTGTCGATAAATATATGGAGCAGATCCTCCTCAATTAATGGGGAAAATCTGGTTCTCGGTAATGCCGGGAACGGCTCACTGGTATGTGAGAATGGGGGTGTTTATTCATTCTTACATAGTACAATAGCCAATTATTGGAGCAACGGTTTCAGGTCAGGAGCCGCATTACAAATCAGTAATTATAATGAGGCTACAGGTGTAAGCGGACAAGACCTGTCTGCCAGTTTTATAAACTGTATTGTAGATGGTAATACGTTTCTTGAACTCTCATTAATGTCTGATGATGCAAATTCGTTTGATTTTTCTTTCACCAATTGCCTGATTAAATTTAAGGATACAAATAATCAATTTGATACAAATCCCCTCTACGATTTTACAAATACCACTTACTATAACAATATTTTCCTGAATGAGAACACCGATTTTTTGAATACGGCAAAGAACGACTTCAGACTGGGTAATTCTTCCTCAGCAATTGGGAAAGCAGACCCTGGCACAGCCTTTCTGGTACCCATAGATATTCTGGGAACAGACCGTACTTCTGAACCCGATATTGGGGCCTTCGAATTTATTGCTGGAGGACAGAATTAGGCTACCATACTAATTTTTGAAGGAATATTCTTTCAATATTATTGATTTTCAACACTTTATGTAGAAAAACCTTAATTATTCTATGGTAAAAATAGGGTGTCTTCTCGAATAGGTTTACTACTTTGTACCCAAATAATCTGGCATGGAGTATTCTTACACCATTATTGATTCCGACGCCACCTCAAATTTGCAGTTGCAGCACTATTTGGAGGACTATGGGGATTTTGTGTGTAATAGCCAGGCTAGAAACTGTGAAGATGGTTTAAATGCCATCCTCAAATATACCCCAGACATTGTTTTTATCAATTTAAATGACAAAGCATTTGAATATTTTCATATGGTCACTGAATTGTATCAGTATGTCAAAAATATTCCAATATTAATTGGGATTTCCAGAAGCAAGGAATACGCCTACAATGCGATTAAAAATAATTTTTTTGATTACTGGCTGATGCCCTATAATGAATTTGATATTCGCAAGACCCTTTTACGCTTAAAAAAACAATTACCAAAAGAAGATGTATCCCAAACCATTTGTCTTAAATCTTATAAAGATTACCAATACCTGGATACCAATGAGATTCTTTATTTAAGGGCAGACAATAATGCGACGGATTTTGTAATGAAAGACGGCAGTACTATTAGTGCATTTAAAACGTTAAAAACCTTTGAGAATCAGTTACCTGCTAACTTTATACGTGTTCATCAAAGTTATATTTTGAACACCAAATATGTTTCCGGCATTAATTATGGTAAATCTATATGCTTCTTAAAAGTCAGGAAAACACAACTGCCATTTACCAAAACCTATAAAGAGAATATAGAAGGTTTGAAAAAAATTCTATCAAAAAACACCATTTCTCCCTCCAATTAATCAAATTCTCTTAAAAACACCGCAAATGCTCATAGAAGTTATGAGTATACTAATACTTTTTTTTTTACACAATAAGTTTTTAGGTATAAGGCTAGTTTGGTCTCAAGCTAGTCAACAATAATTAACCTCTTTAAAAATTTAAATTATGAAAAAAGTTTTAAGCATTTTCGCAATAGTAGTATTTAGTATCGGATTATTTTCCTGTGAAGCAGATAACAGCGCCGAAGACCAGGCCCTATACGAAATAGGAACAGGTGGGGATGATACTCCACCAGATACTAGAGATAGCACTGGCGGGGATGATACTCCACCAGATACTAGAGGAAGCGGCGACGACTAAGACCCATTATAATAATTCAACCCCAGTATTCTTT
>NZ_JBATGR010000457.1:0-1817 GCF_049665975.1 Eudoraea sp. | reverse complement strand
GGCTAAACTCATAGGCGTTCTTGTTTCTGTAGAATGGCCAAAGTTTCAAGATAAAAAAAGGAAATTGCTCTTCCAAGGAATTGAGAATGCTTGTAAAGAGAATAAGATGTTTTTACTTGGGGGTGATACCAATAGCTCAGAACAACCTAGGGTAGGTGTAGTAGGTTTAGGTTCATTCCAAGATAGAAAACATGTAAAACGTAGTGGAGCAAATGTGGGCGATGCTCTTTTTATTAGTGGAAAAATGGGTGGAGGTAATGCCAATGCATTAAACAACATTATTATTAAGGATAAGAAGCAGAACAGCATTTTGCCCAGAAACCTCTGTAAATTAAGCTCTGTAAATTCATCCTACTCTTCCACTTGCACGGATACCAGTGATGGCTTTTTTACTTCTCTCTACAACCTAGGGATGGTCAATAAAATGGATTTTGAAATCAAACTTCCCATTTCTGAACTTATTGATGATAGCAGTCAGGAAATTATTAATAAGGTAAATCTCCCAGATTGGTTTTTACTGGCCGGACCAGTTGGAGAATACGAATTGGTTTTTACAGTTCCGCAAGATCAAAAAAATATTTTTATTCAGGCAGCGGCACTAGAGGGATATCAGGTGCTGGAATGTGGGAAAGTGACATCAAGTAAAAGTAAAGGGGTAGCAATAACACTAGAGGATAAAAAAATATCCTTGAGTGAAGTAATTGATGCTCAACAAAAAGCTCATACAAATTTTGAAGAACTAATCGAAAATTTATCGCGATATGACATATTCTGAAAAGTATACGCACACTATGGACTTAAAAAAGCACGACTTATTTTCATTAAGAATAGCACAGAGAAATCATGATTTTAATACTAAAATTGATCAATTTCAAAACTTTATTCATGAATTGGAAAAACATAGAGAATTATCATATTTCCGAATGATTAGTTCTCCTATGGAGCGGTCGGTACTTGTCTCTTATCAAGGAGAGGCTAAAAAAGAAGTACTTATGTTTGGTTCTAACAATTACCTCGGATTTGCAAACGATCCCTATATAAAAGAGAAGGTAAAAAATAGTATTGATTCACAAGGAGTAGGTCCCGCAGGTCCACCGCTTTTAAATGGATATTCAAAAGAACATCACTTCCTGGAAGAAAGGTTGGCACATTTAAAAAATAGCGAAGCTGCCCTTATTTTTCCAAGTGGTTACCAGACAAATCTTGGTTTAATTGGAAGTTTAGTAGGAAGGAATGATAGATTATACATAGATCAATTGAGTCATGCCTCTACTATTGATGCCATCAATTTGGCTAACTTAGGATATAAAAAGTTCAGCCATAACTCCCCCATTAGTTTATTAGAGCTTATCCAAAAGAATCAAAAAGATGGTCAATTATTTGTTGGGATTGAAGGCTTGTATTCTATGGACGGAGATATATGTTCCTTAGATCATATTGTTGAGGTTATAAACAAAAACAATGGCATTTGTTTATTGGATGATGCACATGGTACAGGCTTAATTGGAGGCCAGGGCAAAGGTGTTATGGAATTATTTGAAGTCCCGCAGACAGAAACTCTGCATATTGGAACGTTTAGTAAGTCTTTTGCTGTTAATGGTGGATTCGTGGCCGGCAGCAAGCCCTTGATCAATTACATAAGGTACCATGCGCGTTCTTATCTATTTTCTGCTTCTTTATCCTATATTTCTATCGCTGCCGTTCATGCAGGGCTGGATCTGATTGAAAAAGAACCTTGGAGAAGAGAGCAGATAAAGAGTTTAAATACTCATGCTAAAGAAGCATTTAGAGAATTTGAATTAGTAGTAGAACCAGCT
>NZ_JBATGR010000456.1:0-1966 GCF_049665975.1 Eudoraea sp. | reverse complement strand
GACTCTAATTGCCTGTGCTTTTTACCAAGTTTTATAAGATTTAGCGCATGCTTTTTCACCATCACTTGATTTCCTTCCATAGCATATGCCATCGAATACCAAAATTGCATTCTTGTTATAGAAAGATAGGACACTGGAGGAAATTCTATCGCTGCTTTTTTTGCGCTTTCAATATCATTGTTCATTTGATAACAGAGCACCTGTGTTCCCAATGCAAAAGACTGCGCATGGCTGGCTCTATCCGGTAATAAACCAAGCGCCTTTCTCGAATATTCAAAGGCACTTTTCGTATCTCCTGATAAGATGAATAGTTCTCCTTCAATTGTTTTTACTTCGCCCAATATGGCGTTCATTTCCTGAGACTCTATGGACAAATCACTTAAAATAGCTTTGGCTTTTTCCTTATACTCAAAAAGTTCAGGCATTTGACCATGGTAATCCATGATAAAGCCTTTGGCAGTTAAGAGTGCAGGTGTTTCTTCAATAATGCTCAACGGTAACAAATCTATCAAATCGTCTAAACGATGGATTTTCCCGGCATCCAAAAGCTCAAACCGATAGCGGGACACTAAATCAGCTGCCAAATCAATTTTATACCCCTTAAGGGCGTGTTTAACAGCTTCTTCTTTAAAATCATTTTTATCAAACCATTCAGAAGCTTTTAAATGATACGAATTAATCTCGTCAATACTATGTTGTTTCTTCAATTGGTTTTGAAGCATCTTCTTAAACAGGTGATGGAACCTGTACCACTTCCTTTCATAATCCAATGAGATTGTGAAGAGGTTGGCTTTAAGGAGGGTTTGAATCACATCTTTCCCAATTATATCATCTTCCAAATTTTCAATATGAGGAAGACATAGTTCATTCACTAATTCATCGCAAAACCGATCAGGAATTGACATTTTAAGAAGACAATTCCTGATTGTTTCAGGCTGATCTGAGATTACTTCTTCCAGTAAAAAATCAGTGGTTGTAGGATTAATAGCATGAATTTTTTCAAGGGATTCATTTAAGTCCTCACCTTTCTTTACCATTAACAATAACAAACGCAAACCAGTAATCCATCCTTCCGTTTGTTTCATCAATTTATGCGAAATTTCTCTACTTGTTGCTGTTTGAAAAATATTCTTCAACAGTTCCAAAATTTCACTTTCATTGAAGCACAGGTCTGCCCTACGAATCTCATTGATGCGGCTGTGTGCCCTTAAAGAATTTAAATTTAAAAATGGATCGTTCCTGGTAATAATTACCAATTGCATATGCTGTGCAGGAAATTGGAGTAACTTGTTTATCAGTTCATTAATTTGGTTGTTTCGGATTAAATGATAGTCATCTAAAACCAAGACAAAATCCTTCTCGATTTCATCTAAACCATTAATAAGGCTGTCGGATAAAACATTTAATAGCGGCAATGAATCAGTTTCCAAATAGTTATTTATATTCCTCAAAGCTTTTGGAAACTTTTTTCTTAAAGAAGTGGAAATACCATCAATAAAAAGTCTGAGATCATTGTCCTCATCACTTAAAGAAACCCATGCATACGGAATTTTGGATTTTTCTAACCAGGAACTAACCAACATGCTTTTACCATAACCGGCACCGGCAGAAACCAGTGTAAGGGGTTTGTACATGTTCTTTTCCAGAAGTTCAACCAGATGCGTTCTGTAAACATGTTCCCTGGAAACAGGTGGCCGGTGTAGTTTTGTGAGAAGCATTGCCAAATTTAATGATAAAAGATGATTCCATCTCAGTTATGAAAAGATGTAACTGAGTTTTTACCTGATTACAAGGAAAAATAAAAAATCCTTTAGCTAATTCATAGCTTTGTTATGGACCGCCTTGCACCTAACGGTTCGGCTCGTATGTTTGGTTATAGAATATTAAGTTGTAAATGAAAATACTACATTTATGTAATTAACCATATCAGAAAAGAGAGGATAATGAGGTTCGGCTAGATACATTT
>NZ_JBATGR010000455.1:0-1689 GCF_049665975.1 Eudoraea sp. | reverse complement strand
CCAGCTTCTGCCATTATTGCTATTAAAGTGCCATCTGGGGTGTCCATAAGGCGAGCTACGAATGGTTTATTTGATTTAGGCTTCTTCGTAAATGCAGTTGAATACCCTGCAGTTAAAAAGGGTTCTGAAAGATTAAGGATAAGCCTTATGGTTTATCATGAGAAAGAAGATATTGAACAACTTGCAGATGCGATTGCTTTTGTATTTAACAAATATAAAGAAGCATGATATTCTATTCCCATGTTAATGAAGATAGTATACCAGAGCATACTATGATGACTACTGCCAGCTTCTCCAATATGGTAACCGTTGCTGGAAGCGGCGAAAGAGTGATTGCTTTAATGGATCATGAAAGCTTAGAAAGCATTATTATAGTTGATCCCAATATAGAAGCTCTTTATTTGACAGAATTAAAGATTACCGCTTTAGGTCTGTTTTCCGTGTCTGAATATTTGTTTTTTATTGGCTATAAATCCAGTTTAAACGATCTAGATCGTAAGGATTTATTCTCTAAAGTGATCAAGAGACTTTCTAAAAATTGTGGAATTTATTGGAAGACCAATCTTGGTATAATTATTAAAGGAAAGCTCTTATTATGTGGACATTTTGAAAGATTCTTATATAGAGTGAGTTTATTAATGAGATTCCTTTTTTACTCAAGAATAGACTCTATGATGCATTATCCTTATGCTGATTGGAATGGTTATGAGAAATCTCTTTGGAAGATCTTAAAAAAGCTATTTACATATAAAATGTCTTATGTACTCATGGGGAATAAAGATCCGGCATTTATACATGAAGACGCCGAACTCAGTTATATTATTAGGGCATTTCAAGAATCTTTTGATAAGAACGAACAGTTAAACTCCTTTTTTATTCAGCTACTTTTTAAGGGAAATTTACAAGAAATGCCTAAAGAGGCTTTGCCTAATAGTTTGTCTGAAGCTTTCTTGACAAAGGTTAAAAAGCGCCTAGAGCAGAAAAAAATTACCATGGAATATCATCAAACCGATTTACTTACTTATTTACAAAAGGAAAAAGAATTTGAAAGGACATTCATCTCGACTTCAGATATTTTAAGTTTTGAGCTACCCAAGTATATGAATACGATTCTTGGATTGGTTTCAAAGCAGAATGGTGATACTTCTAACCATATTGTCTGGCGTTCATTTTTAAAACATAGGGATTTTTACAATAGTCCTAGCAATAGTACTGATCTAACAATCCAAGATATAAGTCAATCTGACAAAACGAATATGTACAAAGTATATAGTATGAATTTTTAATTTATGGAAGCCATCATATTACCTTATTCTAATGAGTATCACAATGATATCAAATTACTGGATGATAAAAGTGTCCAGGGGAATTTGATTCAGCTGCGAATGCATAAGCCAACCATCCATTCCAGAGCCGAGATTTTTAAAGAATACTTCACAATTTTGACTAAGGTTAAGGACGAGGTAGTGGGTTTTATGTCGGGCGCAAAAACACTTTTGGTTATTAATGACAAAAAGCATGATGTATTCATTGGCTTTGATGCCAAGGTAAGAGAAGATCACCGTAACCGGGGAATTTTTAAATCTATGACCACTTATATGATGGATTACTACAGCGAACAAGATGTAATGAATGCTATAATCACTACGAAATCTAATAATAAAAGTATAAATAGCATAGTAAGAAAGC
>NZ_JBATGR010000454.1:0-3750 GCF_049665975.1 Eudoraea sp. | reverse complement strand
CAAGAAAAGAGATCTTCTCAGCTTAGCACAATCTTTAAAAGATAGTGAAGACTGGGATACCACAACCTCCGAAATGAAAAGAATTCAGAGGGAATGGAAAACTATTGGGCATGTGCCCCGAAAATACTCCGATAAGATTTGGAATGATTTTAAAAATGCGTGCAATCATTATTTTGACAGACTGCACGCTACAAAAAATAAAGCTCATACTGAAGAGTCTGCAAATTTTGATAAGAAATTCGCCTGCCTGGAAAAACTGAAAGCCTTTGAACTGTGCGAAGATAAAGAAAAAGATTTGGCCACAGTGAAGTCTTTTATAGATGAATGGAAGTCTTATGGCAGGGTTCCATTTAATAAAAAGAATATAAACGTCAAGTTTAACACTATTCTGGATGCCATTTTCAAAAAACTTGATGTTAGCAGACAAGAATCGGAGCTAATGAAATATGGGGACAAGCTTAAAAAACTTGCAAACGCAGATAATGAAAGAGCTCTAATCCATGAGCGAACATTCATCCGAAGAAAGATAGACGAAAGTTTAAATGAAATTCGCCAATTAGAAAATAATTTACTATTCTTCTCAAATACTTCAAGCGACAATCCTCTTGTTAAAGATGTTGTAAAGAACATAGACCGTCAGAAGGAAACTTTGGCAACATGGAAAGCCAAGTTGAAAAATCTGAACATTATGCAACATAGTCTTATCAAAGAAGAAATTCAGGCAAATGAAGATCCCGACAGTTCAGAAGATGAATAAAAAATTTTATTAAGCTTCCTAATTATAATTTCTCATGATTCATCGTGAATAATTCCTACCGTAGCATGGTTTATCTTCCAGGGTAATTAATCTAAAACTCTTTTATTTTTACATTTCTAAATTTGATTCTGCCGGGTTCTGTTGCCTGAAGCGCAATATAACCCTCAGACAAATCATCATTGTAAATATCCGCGGTAAGTTTGCCATTAATCCAGGTGCGGATATGGTTGCCCTCACAAGTAATTTTATAGCTATTCCACTTTCCAATTGTTTGCACATCTATCAATGGCTTTGCCCTGGTAACAATAGATCCGGTTCTTGATTCCTGGTCCGGATGGTAATCCCAAATATTCATCTCATAACATTCCTTGTTTGAGATCTCTTTGTTTTTACATCTCACAAATATTCCTGAATTAATTCCTGCATCAGGATAAAACTCAAGTGAAAGTGTAAAATTTTGATATTTTTTATTCGTCATAACAAACCCCGATCCACCTAACGAGGTACCAACCAACTGATCACCATCAAATTTCCAGGACGCCCGTCCTTCTTTAAACCATTCATTTGAATCCTCTACGAAAATAATCTTCCCAGCGTTGTCAGCTATATTGCAGGCATTAAATAGTAGGAATAACCCAAATAGAGAAAAACAAGTCAAACTTTTAATCATAATTACTAGTATTAAGTTGATAAACCTATAAAAAATTGAAATTAATATTACAAATTAAAGAAGTGTGATCTTGGAAAAGAAAATATAGACTTTTAGTATCATCATTAGATTCCAGTATTGAACGATTTACAAAAATGGCGCCTTATGCACTTCTTCCTATAAATTCGTAATTCACTCTTGCTACTGTAAAATTTTTTTTTCTATACCTTCCTGGTCCACATCATCTGTAAACATAGTAAATAAACCAACTTAAAATTTTTATATTTAAGGACACATTTTACCATAATCATGAAAAAACAATTACATTCTCTGTTTTCAATTCTATTTCTTTTATTTTCACTCGTATTCAGCTACGGCCAGTCCGTTAAGGCCTCCAATGAAGTTATTTCAGGATTCTCAGAAATACGTCTGGATAGATATTCAAAATTTTTGAATACTGAAATAAATGAAGGGCGAATACCAGGAGCTGTTTCATATATTTATCGGAAGGGAGAGATAGTGCACAAAGCAGCTTTGGGATACAGCAGTTGGGAAGCGAAGACACCAATGCAACATGACAATATTTTTCATATTATGTCTATGACCAAGCCAATAATCTCCGTTGCCTTTTTAATGTTATATGAGGAAGGGCATTTTTTTCTCACTGACCCTGTTTCCAAATATCTCCCACAATTTAAAGACTTCAAAGTATCGCTAGATGTAAATAAAGGAATAGATGGTGCTACCGAACCTGCAAAATCTGAAATAACTATTCATCAACTGTTAACACATACGGCCGGCTTTACCCATGGCATTGGTGGCACAACTTTGGACAATGAAATTGCTCAGGCCATATATTTTGAACCTCAATCTTCCATCGAAAGCAGGGTAAACACTCTTATAGGTTTACCCCTTATAGGTCATCCCGGAGGTCAATGGCATTATAGCGCGTCCCCGGACGTACTATCGCTACTAATTGAACATTTTTCCGGAATGACTACGGCTGAATTCCTGCAAATTAGAATATTTGATCCTTTGGAAATGAAAGACACGGGTTATAATATTCCAACTAATGACCAGGATAGATGGGTTCCTGTTCATAATATCAACGAGGAAGGTAAATTAGTAAACTCAGATCAACAACTCCCTATTGAAGGGAATATGGTATACGGAGGAACTCATGGACTTTTTTCTACAGCAGATGATTATATGAAATTTTGTCAAATGATGCTTAATGGCGGTAAGGGTAATGGAAAACGACTCTTAAGCCCCAAGACCGTAGAAATAATGACTATGAATCAGGTGGGAGACTTATATTATGGACAAGGGTTTGGCCTTGGTTTTGGAATTACCACAGATGTAGCTAAAAGCAAAGCTCTTGGTTCAAAAGGGGTATATTATTGGAGCGGCGCATATAGTACCTACTTTTTTATAGATCCGAAAGAAGATTTAATAGCCATCTTAATGACCCAGGTTCAACCATATAGTAACTATTATAGCGCCAAATTTCCGCAATATATTTATCAGGCCCTGGTAGATTAAAATATAACACAACTATAAATTTATTCATGAAAAATTATCCTTCGAAAAAAAGAGCATATTGAGTGTGTAGGTGAAGAAAAGGAATATTATGAATATAAAATAAAGAAGAGATGAATTTCATTGATGACACCGTCAACTGGTGTAAGGGAGAAATTTTTGAAGGCAAAATGAGCCTCCTGTTTGGAATGGTTATGCTCATACTAAGCTTTGTTTATTTTAAATGGGGAAGCACCCCGGGCGCCAGGGCCATGTTTTTACCTTTGCTTGTAATTGCCATCCTGACGATTAGTGCAGGAATCTATCTTGTAAATACAAACCAAAAACGGATCCCGAGATATGAATCACAGTTTAAGGAAAACCCGCAACAATTTTTAGAAAGCGAAAAAATGCGGACAGAAGACTTTATAAGATGGTACCCAATTACGCAAAAAATATTTTTCGTTGTTATGATAGCCGGGATGCTATGCTTAATACTGTCGCATAGCTCAATTATTCGGGCAATTGGTATAGCAGTAATGCTTTTGGTATTATACGTATTTGTGTTGGACCATTTTTCTGAAGAAAGGGCCATTTTCTATTATTCTAAAATTATTGAACATTCCCTTAATTAAAAGTATATTGCCTTTTTTTAGATCATGGAAATTCGTTTATTTTTTTTCTTTATGTTTTTAGGACTTGGAGCTGCTGCACAGCAAACTTCTGGTTTTCAGGAAGAAGTACTGGCAATTCAAAAAAAATACGATACGTTATGGGACAATACCAAAGAAACTATAGTATTCACAGGTAGTTCCAGTATACGAAC
>NZ_JBATGR010000453.1:0-3391 GCF_049665975.1 Eudoraea sp. | reverse complement strand
CCGAAGTAGTATAAGCGTGGAAGGACTCAATGAGTATGTTGAATTATTGGCGCCTTTTGATCCTACGGGCACAGGAAAAGATTCCCTGGCTACAGGTACCAAACATAGATGGAATGCCTTTAGATTTGAATATAATTCCAGACCACAAAGCATGTTTACCTATTCTGCAGGCGGAAGAGTTGGGGGTTATTATGAAGACGGTACACTAGCAACCTTAACAAGCGAACTGGGTTATCGTTTTCAGCCATATGTAAGTCTAAGCTCAAATATTAGTTACAATAACATTAAATTACCTGAACCATGGAATACTACAGAATTTTGGTTAATAGGATCTGAGGTGGATATAACTTTTACCAATAAACTATTTTTTGCCACCTTATTTCAATATAACGAACAATCCAAAAACTTTAACCTAAACTCAAGGCTTCAATGGCGTTATAAGCCAGCATCGGATTTGTTCCTTGTCTACACCAACAACGAATTATTGGCACCATTTGACGGCAGGATTTGGTCAATTACACTAAAACTAACTTACTGGTTTAATAAATAACCTCAAGTGCTGCATTAAGTTTAAATTATACTTCACTGAGTAACAATTATGGTTGTTTTATGATTATATATTTGAATTTTTCTTGTAATTTAATTGTTTATTCCATCTATTCCATTAATAGCAAATGAACCAGCCATGACAACAAAAAAACTAAGTTCCAATTTCAATGAGGATAACAATAAGTCAAAACTGACCCGTAGAAGGTTTATTAGAAATTCCGCCTTCACATTAGGCGCCATTTCCATAATACCGCGCCATGTTTTAGGAAAAGGTTTTGTGGCTCCAAGTGATAAGGTAAATCTTGGATTTATAGGTCTTGGAAAACAGAGTAGAGGACTTGCGGCACGATTTGTTCAGAATACGAATGCACAAATTATAGCCAGCTGTGATGTCTGGACCACAAAAAATGCCTGGTTTAAGGATCATGTTGAAAAGGTTTACGCTGAACATCGGAACCAGTCAGGTTATAGCAGTGTTAATACATTTCTGGAATATAAAGAGCTTCTGGATCAAACGGAAATAGATGCTGTTATTGTGGCTACTCCAGACCACTGGCATGCATTACAATCTATTGACGCTATGAAAGCTGGAAAAGATGTTTTTTGTGAAAAACCTCTGACCCATACGCTAAAGGAAGGTAAGGAGATGGTAAAATGGGCCAAAAAGACGGGCAAAATTGTACAAACCGGAAGTATTCAACGCTCGTGGGATAATTTTAGAAAGGCTTGTGAACTGGTCAGGAATGGTTATTTAGGAGATATACAGAAAATTTTGGTGAATGTTGGTGACCCCGCTAGGCCTTATGATTTAAAGGCTGAGGCCATGCCAGTGGAAGTCAATTGGAATAATTGGTGCGGTCCTGCACCCCTTTTAGGCTATAATCACCGGCTTGCACCTTCAAACAATGATGTTGATTTTTGGCCTGATTGGAGGTTGTATCAGGAAGTCGGAGGTGGTATTTTATGCGACTGGGGCGCACATATGTTTGATATTGTACAATGGGCCCTGGGAATGGACCGGACAGGACCTGTTAAATTTGTCCCTCCAACTGATAAAAATGCAGTACGAGGTTTAAAGATGTACTATGCAAACGGGGTAGAAGTCGTTCATGAAGACTTTGAACGCGGATGGGGTGTTCGTTTTATTGGTACTGAAGGTAAGATGGATGTGAGCCGTAGTTTTCTTGAAACCGATCCTGCTGGTATTCTGAATGTGGAGTTAAAAAATACAGATACACGTTTGTACAAAGTAAAAAAAGATCACTATCAGGATTGGATAGATGCTATTAAAAATAGAACCCAACCTATCTGTGATGTAGAAACTGGCCATCGATCCGCTAGTGTTTGCAATATTGCAAATATTGCTTATAACCTCGGTGAAACACTTCAATGGGATCCTGAAACCGAAAAATTTAAAGGTAACAGCACCGCCAATAAGATGCGACATGTGAAATACCGAAAATTTTAACCTAGTTGCTTTGACCTATTAAATGGTCCGTGAAAAGTATTATTGTTAAAATGTGATTCTGAAAGGTTTAGTAATTTTTTAAGACAAATCTACTTTAAAGAATCATATTTAATATTTCTGCTATCTTTAAAGGTGGATCATCAAATTGTATCATATAATCCGGATATAAAAAAAACGAAGCTTAAAATACTATTTATTGTAGTGTTTTTAGGGTTCCTATTAGGTTTGTCCGCACAGTCACCTCCCGCCTGCACCATGTTGACTACCCCTTCTAATGGTGAAACAGGGGTTTCCGTAAATACTCAACTGCAATGGCAGGCTGTAGCAAATGCCACACAATATTTCCTCTTTATTGGCACCAGTCCGGGTGGTACAGACATAGTAAATGGTGTATCAATGGGAAACAATCTTGGCTTTACGCCCACAACAAGTCTGTTGCCTAACACAGTATATTATGTAAAAGTAATTCCTAATAACAATAACGGCGACGCTCAAAACTGTATTGAGGAAAGTTTTACTACAGGACTTGCCAGTTCTATTCCCGGATGCGTTACCTTATCAATTCCCGCAGCAGGTTCTTATGGTGTGCCTCCGGATACAAATATTAGCTGGATAGGCCAATCAGAAGCCATAGGATATATTTTGAATATTGGAACAATCGCTGGTGTAAGTGATATTTTAAGCAACGAAGATGTTGGTAATGTGACTACTTACGATCCACCTGCTGATTTACCACTTTCCCAACGTGTTTATATAACTATAATACCTTATAACAGCACAGGAGAATCTCCTTCCTGCTCTGAAGTTAATTTCAGGACCAGAGGAAATAACCCGCCTTTATGTACGGAAATAATAGATCCGATGGACGGAGGTGAATTTGTTTCAGTTACTGCAAACATAACCTGGATTAGAGATTTTAATGCCTCGGGATACCTTATGACTATTGAGAAATCGTCTATAGGTGGCATCAAGATTCTTGACAACTTTGATGTTGGCAACGGCACCAATTTTAAACCCCCTGATTTTGAAGGTAATACATTGTATTTTGTACGTATAACACCCTATAATGATCTTGGATCAGCTCCAAATTGTCAGCCAATTTCTTTTACAACCGGCACAGGGCCAGTCCCTCCGGAATGTACAAATCTATTAAACCCAAAAAATGGTTCTGATAACATAAATTTGAATTCAAATCTGGAATGGGAACCTGTGAACGGTATTTTGGGTTATATTCTATCAGTGGGTACTTCTTCGGGGGGAACAGATTTGGTGAATGAACTTGATTTAGGTAATACAACGAATTACAGTTTTCAACAGCCACTTCCAGAGTCAAGCTCTATTTATGTAACTATTACTCCTTACAGCATAAATTTG
>NZ_JBATGR010000452.1:0-4075 GCF_049665975.1 Eudoraea sp. | reverse complement strand
GCCTTTATTTCCTTAAGGGCGGTTTTTTAATTTATATGTGTTTTAAGTGGTGTATTCATCCAAAAATCTGTGAACCCATCCGGTTTTACCAGGGGTTGCCCTTTAAAAATAGGGGTATTCTTCCTCATATAAAGACTATCTGCAGGGCCTTTACCGGAAGGATTTACCTGCTGAACAAAGTACTCACGAAATTGATCAAATATACCATATGTTGGTCTATTCAATACATTTCCATCGGTATCCAAAATATTTTTTACTTTTATCTTCAACAGGTCGGAAATCTCCTCCACAACGCTGGTTGCCTGACTAATTTCTTTGAACATTGCGTATTCCTTCTCCGGAGCCAAACGTGGGTAAACCTCAATTTTCTTATCTCCTATTCTTATGCGACCTATAGGCACTTTTTTTCTATTATATTTTATAGTATAATTAGTTATATTCTGTGTGGATACTGCTTCTGGCTGGCCACTTAACTTAATTACAAAACATCTTCTTTTCAGGTCTACTAAAAACTCCTCTGTGCTGAACTTCACAGGTTCTACAAGCATAAACGTATTATGAAAGGAAATATAATTTAAAAACATTTTAGTATTTAGACGCTGATATTCCGTGATTACCTCAAAAATAAGCTGTTTGCCGGTACCGTGCTTGTCCGTTTTTCCCAGTGGCATTGATCTGAAACTGTCATAAAGTGAATATTCCAATTTGTGAATGGCAAAATCTTCCCTGGAAATATATAATGTCCCGAAAGCAAGATAGTTTTGATACCATTTTTTAAAATCAATGGTATAGAGATATTCTCCTTTTAAATACGTGTCTTCCTTCCTTACAAAACTGTGATTTGACAGGAATTCGTATTTGAACTTGTTAACAAAAGAATAGGTCTCATATTCATAATTCCGGATGGCGTCGTGAATGCGTAAAATAGTAAATTCATTTCCTCCAAAATCATGCAAATAGGCATTATCGATAACTTTTAAACCACCTTGGTAATCATAGGGTTGTCGGGCAACAGAATTTCTTTCAAAATCTGTATTCTCCTTGAAATCGTACAAACGCACTTTGGTGGTCTTCAAATCTGATTTGTCAAAACCACCATCAAATACTTCAAGAATAGCTTCATTAAGATTAATATATTTATTCTTATCCAATTGATAATCCCGATAATATCCCAGTGTAGAAAAAGAACCTATCGGATAATTTCGGGGAATAGCATTTATAGCATTCCTGACAATTCTTTTGGCGCCCAGAGGTCTTTTTTTTCTTGCCTTTAGCACTGCTTCTTCCAGCTCAATTATTCCTACATGTAGATAAATGATATTTATTTCATTTGTAATTAATTCAGATATTAAAATTGTTTTAGTCTCATAACCCATAGAGGACACCTCCAGGAAATTGCCCAGGGCCTGGTACTTAAGAGGTATTTTAAACCCGCCATCTTCATTGGAAATCACGCCTATTGCTTTGTTCTGAATTCGTATTGTGGCAAACGAGACAGGTTCTTTAGTTTCTGCATCTATGATTTTCCCATATATAAATTCAGACTGCTGTGCCCTGGCAACAGACATGCAAAGACCTACTAGGACAGAAAAGACCAGAAGTAATCTTAACCTCATAAAAATTTAACTATTCATAAGTACTCTCAGAATAAAGCAAAATATAAAAATAGCGCATATAATGCAATTAAAATAATTCCATCCCGCCATCCAAGCCGCAGGCCTTTTGGAAAGAATACCAGTGGCAGGATAATAAAGGAAACCCCAAGCATCCACCAAATATCACTGGTCAGAAGACCCTGATCAATAACATATATTGGCGTTATCATTGAGGTTATTCCCAACACGGCCAATAAATTAAAAATATTGGATCCGATAAGGTTTCCAACCGATATGGACTTTTCCTTTTTAATTATAGCAATTAGTGATGCGGCAAGTTCGGGGATACTTGTACCCACGGAAACAACCGTAATTCCGATAATGCGCTCGCTCACTTCATAGAAAGTGGCCAATCCAACAGCACCCTTTATAAGTAATTCTGAACCTCCCCATAGAGCAGCCCCTCCCATTCCCAGAAAAAGTAACGCTTTATGCAGCGGCAGGGGTTTATCATCCTCATGCAAGTCATCAACAACAGCTGACTTCTGAAAACGAAGTAAAAAAATCAAAAACAGAAATAGAAAAAGGATCATAATCACTCCTTCATAGCGCTGAAGAATACCATCAAAATAAACAAAACCAAAAAATAAGAGCGAAGCAGCCATCATCACCGGCCAGTCTGTAATATAAAAAGCTTTTCGCACATCAATCTGACCGAACAGTAATACTATGGCCAATACTAAGCCAAGGTTGGCAATATTCGATCCTATTACATTTCCCATTGCAAGGTCCGGAAAACCTTCCATTGCCGCATTTATGCTTACTATGAGTTCCGGAGTGGAGGTAGCAAAGGATACGATCGTCATCCCGATAATGATCCTGGGTATGTTCAGTCTAAGGGAGAAAGCGACAGCCGATTTCAGTAACCAGTTGCCTCCAAATATTAATAGAGTCAAACCAACTGCGATAAACAAAAAATTCAACATCAGAAAAATTTTAGCAAATATAGCAGAATACGTTTGCAACAGAGTTGGGCACTATAAAATAAATAGTGCTTTTTCCGTCAAATTATAGATAATTTTATACCTGCAGATGTTACCCGTTCAATGAAATATCAATTCCCAAAAACCAAAAAGGAGAACTAGCTCCCGAAAGTACTTAAACTAAATACTTATATTCTTAAAATACCGATCACATTTCTGATCGGTATTTTTTTATTTCACAACGGAAGTGCCAATTAAAGTGTTTTTTACCTATAAAAACGCCTTGGATTTCAAAAAAAGTGCCAAATAACCCCTACAAATATTGCAGTTTATAACTTTAAAGATTAATTATTCTTACTATACAAAAGTTTAAATAAGGCTATGTCAATTAAATTAAAACCATATTCGTC
This sequence comes from Eudoraea sp., assembly GCF_049665975.1. GTDB lineage: Bacteria > Bacteroidota > Bacteroidia > Flavobacteriales > Flavobacteriaceae > Eudoraea. Next base: position 1,087 of record NZ_JBATGR010000452.1, on the reverse strand, counting down.
ATTTTACTTACAATACTGCATTCAATCGCATTAATTATTGCCGATTTCCTTGGAGAGGAGGATTGGATTGCAATATCTTCGAATAATAATAAATCAAAATGAACTTTTTTTAATCGTATAAAATACAAGTTATGATCACTATTGCCAAGATAATTATATTCGTATTAGTATCGCTAATTCTGATAATAACCTGATAAGAGGTTGTGTTATATTTATATTAAGTAGGCTTCCTAAGCATTCTGTATAAGATAGTATATTTGCAAAAAGCAATACATGAAAAAAGGACTTTTTAAGCTTCTTGCCAGGATTAACAGACTAATATTACCTTCCTTTACTAAAAAGAGATTAGACCTTTCCAAAGCCTCCAAGTACCAAATGGCCATTATTGGTTGGCGTTACTTTATAACAACCAACGCCCTGGATTAAAAACTTACTAATGATTTAATCTGGTAACCATTTAATTTAGCCGCACCTTTAAGGTTTAACAACTCCAGCAAAAAATTACATTGTATTACTTTACCTCCTAATGATTCCACCAATTCACAAGTGGCTTTAGCAGTCCCGCCTGTAGCTAAAACATCATCGTGTATAATTACATTTTCTCCGGGTTGAATGCTGTCTGCATGTATTTCCAGAGTATCTTTTCCATATTCCAGTGAATAGGTTCTGCTAATCTTATCTGACGGCAATTTTCCCGCTTTTCGTACAGGAACAAATCCCGCATTTAATCGTGATGCAAGTATGGGCGCAAAGAAAAATCCCCTGCTTTCCATTCCAACTACTTTATCTACTGTTACATCACCGATCATCTTTAACATGGCATCTGCCGCTGCCTGCAATGCATTTGCATCTTTTAAAAGGGGAGTAATATCTTTAAAGGTCACGCCTTTCTCAGGGAAATCGTGAATATCTCTGATGTAATTTTTAAAATCCATTTATTTGATAGCTAGTAATTTTGCCTTAAATGTAAAAAGAAATATATTTGCAGCCCCGTTGGGGAACATAATAATAAGGCCTCGTGGCGCAACTGAATAGCGCATCTGATTACGGCTCAGAAGGTTACAGGTTTGAATCCTGTCGAGGTCAC
>NZ_JBATGR010000451.1:0-1998 GCF_049665975.1 Eudoraea sp. | reverse complement strand
ATTAGACAAACCAACGGATATGGACTTTACCATTTCCAGTATAGATTGTTTAACCAGTAGCGCTTCGGTTACCGTTGCTGTTACCGATGGTGCAGCACCCTATAACTACGAAATTATTGCCCCGGCGATCAGTGCAATTAACAATGGGAACAATCCTGTTTTTACCGGTCTGGGACTGGGAACTTATACTTTTAGGGTAACTGATAATGCAGGGTGTAGCTATGACGAAGTCTTTGCTATTACTGATATTAGTTCTATTGCGGTCCAGGCGCAGGCTACAAAAGTTGTTACATGTGTAGGAGACAGCGATGGCGAAGGCCGTTTCCTGGTAGATGGGTTTGATACTACTTACCGCTACCAGATTGATGCAGGTCCGGTATTTAATGGACAATCAGCTGGAATAATAAATGTTACAGGATTAACAGCAGGTAGTTATACTATTACGGTTACAGATGAGGACACTAATTGCGCGGATACGGCAACTTTGGTGATTCAGGAACCGGCTGTGGCATTTGCTATAACCAGCCTTAATGTTACCCCTATGAGCTGTCAGAATGGTAATATTGGTAGTGTTACAATTAATACCGCTGGTGGTTGGGGTGGTAACCGATACACCTTAATTCAACCGGACTTAACACCACGAGGACCAAAAAATGGAAATACCTTTTCAAACCTGTCTCAAGATGGCTTGTATCAGGTAAGTGTAACCGATGCCAATGGTTGTACAGTTACGGATAGTTTTACACTAACAATTTTAAATTCCCCTACAATCAGTTTAGATGCAGCTGCTTCAGATTTCTGTTATGACAATGTAGATGCGGCTACCCTTGCAGTGAATGCAGTTGGTGGTCTTCCACCATATCAATTCAGAGTTAATGGCGGGCCTTTAGGTGGCGCAAGTACTTTTATCAATCTAACACCGGGCAACTACAACATTGAGGTAATAGATGCCAATGATTGTCGGGATAATATTACTCTGACCATAGAACCCGAAATTACAGCTAGTGGCACTATAATCAGGCCATTAACTTGTGGAGGTATTTCTGCACAGATCCAGGTAAATATTTCTAACGGATACCCTTCAGCTGGTGACTATGACATCTATGAAGTAAGAATTGCTGGTGCTCCTTATACCTCAAATTCAAATAATATTACCGGAAATTCCTTTATCTATGATATTCCCAATGGATCTATTTTGGTACCAACTACTTATCAGTTTTTGGTTACCGACAGTCAGGGATGTACGACAGAAACTAATGTAGTTACTATTGATCCTCCGGAGAGTATTGTAGGATCGGCAAATCCAACAGATACTACCTGCGGCGATAATAACGGTATTATAACCCTGGTACCCGATACTAATTTTGGAGTACCACCGTATGAATATAGTGATAACAGCGGGGCCACATTTAGTTCACAAAATATATTCTCTGGTTTTGCACCGGGAGTCTACAATACATTTATGATCAGGGATAGCCGTGGCTGTGTAACTCCGTTATTGTCTGCCACAATTAATGCCAGCGTTCCAATCGATGCCACAATTGCCGTTACCGATGCGGTATGTGCAGCCGGAACAGTTGAAGGGATCATTGATGTAACTGGAGTGGCAAACGGATCAGCTAATTATACCTATACCTTATTAGATATTAATGGGAACACAGTGGCTACTGTAGGCCCCACTGCGGCTACATCGGCCAATTTCCCCAACGTAATTCCAGGTACCTATACCGTTGTTACACAAGATGCTTCGGGCTGTGAGGACAGGGATATAGTAACCATTTCGCAAAATCAGATTACCATTACTCCTTTAGATGTGCCACCGGCTAATTGTACAGATCCTTGGATTACATACAGATTTCAGGCTAGTGGAGGTACGGCTCCATATCTTTTTGGATTGGTAGGTGATCCACTTGTACTGGCCAATGTCAACGGGATCGACACCCATGATTTTGCAGGACAGGTGACCTTTGGAGTAACATATTTTATTCAGGTTCAGGA
>NZ_JBATGR010000450.1:0-12161 GCF_049665975.1 Eudoraea sp. | reverse complement strand
TTGAAAGTCTTAATGCACTAGTTTACAGTAATTTATATACATGTACCTGGTGCAATACCATTAATCAATTTTTCTTACTTTTGTCTGAATTCAAACATAGGGTTAAATTATTTAAAAATTTGAAATTTACAGCTAGTCAGATTGCAGGTATTTTGGAGGGTGAGATAGATGGCAACCCGGATGTTGCTGTGCATAAATTGGCCAAGATTGAAGAAGGAGAAATTGGTTCATTAACTTTTTTGGCTAATCCTAAATACACGTCTTTTATATACAGTACCGAAGCATCCATTACCCTTGTAAATAAGGATTTTGTACCAGAGCAGACCATTTCTACTACCCTCATTAAGGTTGATGATGCCTACGAATCTTTTTCCAAGTTATTGGAATATTACAATCAGGTTAAGAACAACAAGACGGGACTGGAGAGGCCAATATTTTTATCAGAATCTGCCACCTATGGAGAAAACTTCTATTTAGGTGCTTTTTCATATTTGGGAAACAATGTAAAAATTGGTAACAATGTAAAAATTTACCCCAATGTCTATATAGGTGATAATGTGATAATAGCAGATGATGTTTTGATTTTTGCAGGAGCAAAAATTTATTCAGAAACAATAATAGGAAAGGGATGTGTAATTCATAGCGGCGCTATTATTGGTGCAGATGGTTTTGGTTTTGCACCTAATTCAAATGGGGAATATAGTAAAGTGCCTCAAACAGGGAATGTGATTTTGGAAGAAAATGTGGATGTTGGCGCAGGAACCACCATAGATAGAGCAACGCTGGGATCAACTATCCTTAGAAATGGTGTAAAACTTGACAACCAAATTCAAATTGCGCATAATGTTGAAATTGGAGAGCATACAGCTATAGCAGCTCAGACTGGGATAGCGGGGTCTACAAAAATTGGAAAAAATTGTAAAATTGGGGGGCAGGTTGGTATTGTTGGTCATATAACTATTGGTGACAGGGTTAGGATACAGGCCCAATCAGGTATAGGGCGAAATTTGAAGGACGATGAATTCATACAGGGATCACCTGCAATTAACTACGCAGACTACAACAAATCTTATGTTCATTTTAAAAATCTACCTAAACTGGTTAACAGGATTAATGATTTGGAAAAAAAAAGTGACGATAAATAAAGTATGGCAAAGCAACGTACAATAGCTAATGAGGTAACATTGACCGGTGTGGGTTTGCATACCGGAGAGAACGTAACCATGAAATTTGTTCCTGCATCAGAGAACCACGGCTTTGCGTTTAAGCGTGTGGACCTTGAAGGTGAACCAATTATTGAGGCAGATGCGAATTATGTGGTTAATACCCAAAGAGGAACCAATCTTGAGAAAAGAGGAGTTAAGATCCAAACCTCAGAACATGTTCTTGCAGCATTGGTTGGCATGGAGATAGATAATGTTTTAATTGAATTGGATGCCCCTGAACCACCCATCATGGATGGATCTTCCAAGTTTTTTGTCGAGGCATTAGAAAAAGCCGGAATTGTAGAACAGGAAGCCGAACGTGAAGAATATGTGGTAAAAGAAGTAATTACATATAAAGACGAAGCCAGCGGAAGCGATATAACATTAATACCTTCGGACAATTACGAAATCACCACAATGGTAGATTTTGGCACCAAGGTGCTTGGGACACAGAATGCTACCCTGGACAAAATAGCAGATTTTAAAAAAGAAATTGCGGATGCGAGGACATTTAGTTTTCTTCACGAATTGGAAATGTTATTGGAGAATGGGCTAATAAAAGGTGGTGATTTGAACAATGCCATTGTTTATGTAGACAAGGAAATTTCTGTTTCCACAATGAAGAAGCTTGAAAAGGCTTTCCATAAGAAAAAATTATCGGTAAAGCCCAATGGGATTTTAGATAATCTGACATTGCATCAACCAAACGAGGCAGCCAGGCATAAACTTCTGGACGTAATTGGAGATTTAGCATTGGCAGGAACAAGAATTAAAGGAAAAGTTATTGCCAATAAACCAGGACATTACGTAAACACTCAATTTGCTAAAAAGCTGTCCAAAATAATTAAATTGGAAAGACGAAATAAGGTTCCCAAATTCGATTTAAATGAACCTCCATTAATGAACGTTACCCAGATTATGAAAATGTTGCCGCACAGGCCACCTTTTCTTTTGGTTGATAAAATCATGGAACTTTCAGATTCCCATGTGGTTGGAGTCAAAAATGTTACAATGAACGAACCATTTTTTGTGGGACATTTTCCTGGGGCACCTGTCATGCCGGGGGTTTTGCAGGTAGAGGCTATGGCACAGACTGGAGGAATACTGGTTTTAAATACGGTTCCTGACCCTGAAAATTACCTTACTTTCTTTATGAAGATCGACAATGTCAAATTTAAGCAACAAGTAGTTCCCGGAGACACATTAATTTTTAAGTGCGACCTTATTTCACCAATACGAAGAGGAATCTGTCATATGCAAGCTTATGCATATGCAAATGGAAAATTAGTGTCCGAAGCAGAATTAATGGCCCAAATCGTAAAAACAAAACAAGAAGAATAGAATGAATCAGCCGCTTGCCTACGTTCACCCAGGAGCTAAAATTGCAAAAAATGTGGTTATAGAACCATTCACAACTATTCATAATAATGTAATCATTGGTGATGGTACCTGGATTGGCTCCAATGTCACTATTATGGAAGGAGCCCGTATCGGAAAGAACTGCAATATTTTCCCGGGCGCGGTAATATCAGCTCCTCCACAGGACTTGAAATACGAAGGTGAAGAAACAACTGTAGTAATTGGTAATAACACTACAATAAGAGAGTGTGCTACCATTCACAAGGGTACCAGAGACAGAATGAAAACAGTGATTGGTAAAAATTGTCTTATTATGGCCTATTGCCATATTGCTCATGACTGTTTTGTAGGTAATAATTGTATTTTCTCCAATAACTCAACCCTTGCAGGCCATGTAACCATTGGTGATAATGTTATTCTAGCAGGTCTGGTGGCAGTGCATCAATTTGTTTCCATTGGCAATCATGCTTTTGTAACTGGTGGATCTTTAGTTCGTAAAGATGTACCTCCTTATGTGAAAGGTGCAAGAGAACCGATGTCCTATGTTGGAATAAATTCTGTTGGACTGAGAAGAAGAGGATTTAATTCAGACAAAATTAGGGAGATACAGAATATTTACAGAATACTTTATCAAAAGAATTATAACAATTCACAGGCTGTGCAGATCATTGAAGCAGAAATGGAAGCTACACCTGAAAGAGATGAAATCTTACAGTTTATTCGTGATTCCCAACGGGGAATAATGAAAGGCTATTTTAGCACAAATTAATTATCTATGGCAAATACATCTGATATTAGGAAAGGATTGTGCATTAAGTACAACAATGATATTTATAAGATCACTGAGTTTTTACACGTAAAACCAGGAAAAGGACCTGCATTTGTAAGAACAAAACTTAAAAGTGTAACAAGCGGTAAAGTTTTGGATAATACCTTCTCTGCCGGACATAAAATTGAGGATGTACGTGTGGAAACAAGGTCTTATCAATTTTTATATTCTGATGGCTCAACTTATCATTTTATGAATACGGATGATTATAATCAAATCTCGCTTCAGGAAGGTATTCTTGATGCACCGGGACTTTTAAAAGAAGGCGAAGTAGTTACCATAATGTTTAACACTGAGGACAGTTTACCATTATCGGTTGATATGCCCGCTAGTGTCATTTTGGAAGTCACTCATACAGAACCCGGACTTAAAGGAAATACTGCTACAAATGCATCGAAGCCGGCGGTTGTTGAGACCGGGGCCAAAGTAAATGTGCCACTTTTTATTAATGAAGGCGATAAAATTAAAATTGATACGGAAAAGGGCTCTTACATGGAAAGGGCAAAATAAAAAAACATAATATACTCTATTTGAGTATTTTATAATCAATTACTTTACTTGTTTATTGACTATTAAATATTACTAATCTGACTATCCTTTCGTGAAATTTCCAAAGCCATATACTCTAAAACAAATTGCAGGGATCATCAATTCTGAATATGTGGGAGCGGATGATTTTTATATTTATGGAATGAACGAAATACATGTTGTGGAAGAAGGAGACATTGTTTTTGTAGATCACCCAAAGTATTACGACAAAGCATTAAGTTCTAAAGCAACTGTAGTTTTAATAAATAAAAAAGTGGATTGCCCCCCTGGCAAAGCATTGTTAATATCTAAGGATCCTTTTAGAGATTTTAATACGCTTACGAATTATTTTAAACCTTTTAAAAAATCGGATTTATTGATTTCCAAATCTGCCAGAATTGGAAAGAATACGCAAATTCAGCCTAATGTCTTTATTGGTAATAATGTTATAATAGGTGATCAATGTACTATTCATTCCAATGTTTGTATATATGATAATTGTATCATAGGCAATCATGTTACTATTCATGCAGGAACAGTTCTTGGGGCAGATGCTTTCTACTATAAAAACAGACCGGAGGGCTATGATAGACTACTTTCCGGAGGGCGTGTTGTAATAGAAGATCATGTAGATATTGGTTCGCTTTGCTCAATAGACAGGGGCGTTACCGGCGATACCACAATTAAGAAAGGCAGCAAGTTAGATAATCAGATTCAGGTGGGACATGATACCGTAATTGGAGAAAAATGTTTGATTGCTTCACAAACCGGAATTGCGGGCTGTGTTGTAATCGAAGATGAAGTTACTATTTGGGGACAGGTTGGAATAATAAGCGGTATTACCATAGGAAAGAAAGCAGTAATAATGGCACAGGCTGGCATTGGCAGATCTCTGGAAGGGGGTAAAAGTTACCTCGGTAGTCCGGCAGGTGAGGCTCGAGAAAAATTCAGAGAACTAGCCCATCTGCGCAATCTTTCATCAATTTTAAAAGATTTAAACAAACAATAAGACATTAACCACCTAAAAATAGATTTCAAAAATATATTTTTACATAACTAAAAAGACAAAATAACAATGAGTGTATTAGTAAATAAAGATTCCAGGATAATTGTTCAAGGTTTTACCGGTAGTGAGGGTACTTTTCACTCAGAACAGATGATAGCCTATGGAACAAATGTAGTGGGGGGAGTTACTCCGGGCAAAGGTGGTCAGGAACACCTTGGAAAACCTGTTTTTAATACAGTAGATGATGCGGTTAAAAGTGTTGGAGCAGATACTTCAATCATTTTTGTGCCACCGGCATTCGCGGCAGATGCAATAATGGAAGCGGCAAATGCTGGAATAAAAGTCATAATTACAATTACTGAGGGTATTCCGGTGGCTGATATGGTTAAGGCAAATAATTATATTAAAGAGAGAGATTGCACCTTAATAGGTCCAAATTGCCCGGGAGTAATTACCCCGGAAGAAGCTAAAGTAGGTATTATGCCCGGTTTTGTGTTTAAGAAAGGAACTATTGGAATTGTATCTAAATCTGGTACTTTAACTTATGAAGCAGCAGATCAGGTTGTAAGACAGGGATTGGGCATTACAACTGCTATCGGTATTGGAGGCGATCCAATAATTGGCACTACAACAAAGGAAGCAGTAGAATTGCTAATTAATGATCCTGAAACGGAATGTGTAGTTATGATAGGAGAAATAGGCGGTCATTTAGAAGCAGATGCGGCCAAGTGGTACAAAGCTAGTGGTAGTAAAAAACCAATTGTAGGTTTTATCGCCGGGGAAACGGCACCCGCAGGAAGAACTATGGGGCATGCCGGGGCAATAGTAGGAGGAACGGATGACACTGCACAGGCCAAAAAACGTATCATGCGCGAATGTGGAATTAATGTAGTGGATTCTCCCGCAGAGATTGGAAAGAAGGTTAAAGAAGTGGTTGGATAGTTAAAAATAACAACAATTATACTCAGTAAATCTGAGAGAAAAATCCCGAATTAGTCGGGATTTTTTTTAGCCTTTATGTGAAACAAAACTTATCTTTGAAATACAAGTGAGAAAACATAATAGTGATATGAAAATATTAGACGGGAAGAATGTTATTATTACCGGTGCAAGTAGGGGTATAGGTATGGGTATTGCCAGAGTTTTTGCTGAACATGGGGCTAATATAGCTTTTACTTATAGTTCTAGTGAAGCTCCTGCTCTTGAATTGGAAAAGGAGCTAAATTCTAAAGGAGTAAAAGCAAAAGCATATAAAAGTAATGCAGCCAGTTTTACGGATTCGGAGAAGCTGATTACACAGGTGTTGGAAGATTTCGAGGGAATAGACGTGTTAATTAATAATGCAGGTATCACAAAGGATAACCTGTTAATGAGGATGCGGGAGGAAGATTTCGACGCGGTTATCGAAATAAATCTAAAATCTGTTTTTAATATGACTAAAGCCGTTCAGCGTACAATGTTAAAACAACGCAATGGATCCATTATTAATATGAGTAGTGTAGTTGGTGTTAAAGGGAATGCAGGTCAAACAAATTATGCCGCTTCTAAGGCAGGAATAATTGGATTTACTAAATCTGTTGCTCTTGAACTTGGCTCAAGAAATATTCGTTGCAATGCCATTGCTCCGGGCTTTATTGAAACAGAAATGACAGATAAATTAGATGAAAATACTGTACAGGGATGGCGAGAGGCAATTCCACTGAAAAGAGGTGGAACTCCTGAAGATGTTGCAAATGCCTGTTTGTTTCTTGCATCAGATCTTTCTGCTTACATTACCGGACAAGTTTTAAATGTTGATGGTGGAATGTTGACATAATGTCCAGTTAGTCTATTTATTAATACTAGAACAAGACAAATGACCTGATTGGTTTCTGGCAGTTAGGTGTTATCCAAAAAGTTTCATGCAACTACAAACGGTATTCCTGATATTATTTGCTGCGATCCTGGCTTTTGGATTGGTTATATTTCAGTACTACTACAAATCCAAGAGCAAAGGCATTTTATATTTAGGACTTTCCTTTTTGAGATTTATAGCATTGTTTTCTGTCTTTTTACTTCTCATAAATCCAAAAATCACCAAAGAGCAGTATTCCCTGGAGAGAGCAAATCTAATTATCCTGTCAGACAATACTTCGTCAATTGGGCAGGCGAATGGGATTAATCAGCTCATTAATGCCAAAAAACTGATTGAGGAGAATACTAATATAGCGGAAAAGTTTAATGTCTCTAAATATGTATTTGGGAATGAATTAAATTCTTTAGACAGTTTGTCATTTACGGAGAAAGCTACGAATATTGGACGTGCTCTTTCATCACTAAATGAGATTTTCGCTGGAAGCACCGCAGCCATTTTGATTATTACTGATGGAAACCAGACTTTAGGTGAAGACTATGAATTCTATGCAGGAAGACAGAAATTTCCCATTTTCCCTTTGGTTGTTGGAGATACAACGAGTTATCAGGATATCAGAATAGATCAGGTAAACACAAACAAATATGCCTTTTTAAAAAATAAATACCCTATTGAAATTTTCGTTTCCTACCAGGGAAAAAATACAGCCTCAACAGTATTAACCATTTCTGAAGCTGGTCAGAATCTATATAGAGAACAAATAGTTCTAAGTGAGGTCGGGAATTCTCAAATTATAAGTACAGTTCTCGACGCGACTACTGTTGGAATTAAGAATGTAAAGATTAGCCTTAGTCCTATGGAAAATGAAAGAAACATTTCCAATAATTCCAGGCAAATAGGCATAGAAGTAATTGATGAAAAAACCAATATTGCACTGGTCTCTAATATACTTCATCCGGATCTGGGTGTTTTAAAAAAAGCAATTGAAAGCAATGAGCAAAGATCGGTGTCAATTATAAAACCATCCTTATCTCCGAATGAATTGGAACAATTTGATCTTTTTATTATATATCAACCAGACACTTCTTTTGAAAAGGTATATTCTTATATAGAAAGCAAAGGGGCAAATATTTTTACTATAACCGGCCCCAAAACAGACTGGTCTTTTCTAAATAGAGTGCAGAATAGTTTTCAAAAGAATAGTTATGATCAGCAAGAAGAAGTAACTCCTATTTTAAATGCAGGTTTTACGCATTTTGATATCACAGATCTTGTGGTATCGGAATTTCCACCAATAGAAACCACTTTAGGAGAATTGCTTATTACTGCATCTTATGAAAATATGTTAAGTCAACGCATCAAGGGAGTAGATTTGAATGAACCTCTTTTTACAATACTGGAAACCAATTTACGCCGCGAGGCCATCCTATTAGGGGAGAATATTTGGAAATGGCGCATACAGAGTTATAGGGACGATCAGGATTTTAAAAAATTTGATGATTTTATTTCTAAGGTTATATTATTCCTGACAAATAGCAAGCCGCGAAGTCGACTAACATTGGAGTACGAAAATATTTATCAGGGTTTAAATGAAGCGACTATAAAGGCTACTTATTTTGATGAAACCTTTGTTTTTGATGATAATGCTACAATAAATTTAGAATTAAATAGTATTGATACTAATACTAGCAGGGAAATCCCAATGTTGCTTAAGAGTGGTTATTATGAAGCTGATATTCGTACACTCCCATCTGGGGATTACAGCTTTACTGCCAGCGTTAAGGATGAGAATCTAACCAAAACCGGAAAATTCACAATTCTGGAGTATGATTTAGAACAACAATTGTTATCAAGCAATTATAAGAAATTAGCAAGATTGGCGAAAAGCACTAATGCAACACTTTATTTTCCTTCTGAGATCTCAGAATTTATTGAGGACATGATAATAGATAATAGGTTTGTGCCAATCCAGAAAAGCAAGCAAAATGTCGTATCTTTGATAGATTTTAAAATCCTCTTAGGAATCATAACAGCAGCTTTGACAGCTGAATGGTTTATAAGAAAATATAATGGACTAATTTAATTTTATACAAAATGGATAAATTACCAAAAATAGCACTGCCAGCAGTGTTTATAATTATTTTATTGATAATACTTATTTCCAAATCTGCAATTACCATAAAATCTGGTGAGGCAGGGGTTCTGTATAGAACTTTTGACAACGGTGTGGTGACAGATGAACCCCCCCTTAATGAGGGCTTTCACATTGTGGCACCCTGGAATAAAGTTTTTGTGTACGAGGTAAGACAGCAGGAAGTTTTTGAAAAGATGAAAGTGCTTTCCAGCAATGGATTGGACATTCAGCTTGATGCATCTGCCTGGTTTCAACCAGATTATGCACAACTAGGCAAATTACATCAGGAAAAGAGTGAGATGTATAAAGAACGAATTCTCTTACCGGCAATCAGGTCTGCGGCGCGTAGTGTAGTTGGGAGATATACTCCTGAACAATTATATTCTAGTAAGCGAGATGCAATTCAGGTTGAGATTTTCGAGGAAACCAGGAATATAGTTGACGATCAATATATACAATTAAACGAAATTCTAATTCGTGATGTTACCCTGCCTCCAACAATTAAAGAGGCTATCGAAAGAAAATTGAAACAGGAACAGGAGTCTTTGGAGTATGAGTTTCGTTTGGTTACCGCTCTAAAAGAGGCAGAAAAAGTAACTATTGAGGCTCAGGGAAAGGCTGATGCCAATAGAATTCTTAGTGCTTCTCTAAACGATCAAATCCTTAAGGATAAAGGTATAGATGCTACCTTAAGATTAGCTGAATCTCCAAATTCCAAAATTGTGGTAATAGGATCAGGCGGTGATGGGCTGCCACTTATCCTTGGTAATAATTAATGGCAATAAGTTTTGTGAAATAAAAATAAATTCTAATTTTACAATCTAATGAGAACTAAAAATACACATCATCATTTGTACACTTGCACTCAGGCGAGGTAGAAATGTATTGTTGTATTCCAAAATATATCTAACCCGTTTGAGAAATCAAACGGGTTTTGCTTTTAAACCTTTTTGGTCGCTTAATAAAGAAATTAAACAAATGGAAAAATTAAAAATAGCCATACAAAAGTCCGGGAGGCTTAACGAAGATTCTATAAAAGTTCTAAAAGATTGCGGTATTTCTATTGATAATGGAAAAGACCAATTAAAAGCTTCGGCCCGGAACTTTCCTATGGAAGTGCTTTACCTTAGAAATGGGGATATCCCTCAGTATCTTAAAGACGGAGTCGTGGATATTGCCTTCATAGGGGAGAACGTGCTGAAAGAAAAAGGAAGTAATATCACGGTTGCAGAAAAGCTTGGTTTTTCTAAATGCAGAGTCTCTCTGGCCGTCCCAAAATCTAGTACTTATTCAAAGATTAAAGATTTGGAAGGAAAGCGAATTGCTACCTCATATCCAAATACATTAAATGAATACCTTTCGGATAAGGGGGTCCGGGCTGAACTTCATATTATTAACGGGTCTGTGGAAATTGCCCCAAATATTGGATTGGCTGACGCTATTTGTGATATAGTTTCAAGTGGTAGTACTTTATTCAAAAACAATCTTAAAGAGGTAGAGGTAATGCTCAAAAGTGAGGCAGTATTAGCCGTTTCACCAATGATCAATGAGAATAAGAAAGAAATTCTGGATGATCTGAGATTTAGAATTAAATCGGTTCTGGTTGCCAGACAATCCAAATACATTTTGATGAATGCTCCTAATGATAAATTGCAGAATATTATTAAAATACTGCCAGGAATGCGGAGTCCAACGGTTTTGCCTTTGGCTGAAGAAGGCTGGAGCTCAGTGCATACAGTTGTCAATAAGGATAAATTCTGGGAAGTCATAAATGAATTGAAACAGGCAGGTGCCGAGGGAATATTAGTTTGCCCGATAGAGAAAATGGTGCTATGAAAAAGATATTCAATCCTGAAAAAAAAGACTGGCCTGAACTTCTGGGGCGCCCAACTCAATCTGTTGCAGATGTAGAGCACACCGTAATGCAGATTTTTAATGAAGTGCAGACAGATGGTGATAAGGTTTTAAATAAATATACGAAGCAATTTGACGGTGTTGAAATATCTGAATTATTAGTAAGCGCTGATGAGTTTATTGAGTCTGAAACAGTAGTGCCTGATCGGCTAAAAGATGCGATACAAACAGCTAAATCTAATATTGAAAAGTTTCATAAGGCTCAGAAAACGTCCAAAATTGAAATTGAAACTATGCCCGGCGTAATATGCTGGCAGGAAAAAAGGCCAATTCAAAAAGTGGGTCTTTATATCCCCGGAGGCACTGCTCCTTTGTTTTCTACTATTTTAATGCTTGCAATTCCAGCCAATATTGCAGGATGTTCCGAGTTGATTTTATGTACACCTCCCGATAAATCAGGAAAAATAAACCCGGCTATTCTTTATACTGCAAAACTTTGTGGCATTACGCAGATTTTTAAAGTAGGTGGAATTCAGGCAATAGGAGCGATGACATTTGGAACAGAAAGTATAAACAAGGTTTATAAAATATTTGGACCAGGGAATCAATATGTTACCGTAGCTAAACAAATAGCAACCAAATTTGGCGTAGCTATAGATATGCCAGCAGGTCCAAGTGAGCTTTTGGTAGTCGCAGATGATTCTGCCAATCCATCTTTTGTAGCCTCAGACCTTTTAAGTCAGGCAGAACATGGAACAGATAGTCAGGTAATACTCGTATCAACTTCCAAATTGCTTATGGAAGAAGTCGAGGTGGAATTGCAAAAACAAATTATCAATTTACCAAGGGTTGCCATTGCTAAAAGGGCAATCGAAAATAGTAAGTGCATCTTTGTTGAAAGTGACGAAGTTGCAATCGATCTAATAAATGAATATGGGCCGGAGCACTTTATTGTCTGTTGTAAAAATGAGGAATATTATATTAGAAACGTGGTGAATGCAGGCTCGGTTTTTCTTGGAAAATACACCCCGGAAAGTGCTGGTGATTACGCCTCCGGAACCAATCACACCTTGCCTACGAACGGTTATGCAAAACAGTATAGCGGAGTAAATCTGGACAGTTTTACCAAGAGCATTACTTTTCAAAGGATATCTGAAACAGGGATAAGGAATATTGGGAACACCATCGAAGTAATGGCAGAGGCAGAAGGGCTCCAGGCGCATAAATATGCAGTATCGCTAAGACTTCAAAGTTTAAAAGACAAGTAATTGCATTTGCTTAAAGAATACGATTTATGAAATTTGACCTAAATAGCTTGGTTCGGGAAAATGTAAGGGAATTGAAACCTTATTCATCTGCCAGGGATGAATACATCTCTGATGGTTCTAAAATGG
>NZ_JBATGR010000449.1:0-7020 GCF_049665975.1 Eudoraea sp. | reverse complement strand
GGGTTTGGTCTTAATTAACTGAAGTGCCGGCCTGATTGTATGTTGAGTTGTATGTACAGCCCCGGAAACCATGCCGTCTGCATCTCCTTTATAGACCATCATTGTTCCAAAATAAGAGATATCTCCCATAAGGTCCGCGGCCATGGCTTTATCAACATTTTTATGTTTGCGAAGTTCGTACAGGGTATTCGCATAATCTTCAAAATATTTTGAATGCACCGGATCTATGATATTAATTTTTTCAAAATTAATCGTCAAATCCAGCTGTCTTGCCTTTGCTTTTATTTCTTCAGAATCTCCTAAAAGGGTTATTTTCACAGCATCAGCATCTATTAGTTCCTTGGTAGCCCTTAAAATGCGTTCATCTGTGCCTTCGGGCAAAACAATATGTTTCTTCGCACCTTTCGCCCTTTTTAAAAGGTTATACTGAAACATTCGCGGAGTTATCCCGTTCGCTTCAAATGTAATGAGACGCTCTGCCAAAGCATTTACCGGCACAAATCTTGTAAAGTCCAGAATAGATGCCTCTATTTTCTGTTTATTCTCTGCGTATATCTTGGGGCGAATAGCACCTACTTTATTAGCAATTGAAAAAGTACCTCCATGAACCGAAATGATAGGCACGATTTCCGATAGACCTTCTATTAATTGAATCACAGGATCCTCTGGTATAAGGCCGCCGGTAAGAACCATCCCTGAGGCAGTGGGATAATTTGAAGATAAATTTGCCTGTAAGGCTCCTAAGATAATATCCGATCTATCCCCTGGAGTTATAACCAAACCATGATCCTTAAAGTGAGTGAGATAATTTCGCAACTGCATGGCTCCAACACTAAAATTACTCACCTGGTTATTTATATACTCGTGGCCAAAAAGTACTTCGCCTTCTAATTCATTAACAATCTCTTTCATAGTCGGATTACCAAGGGTTGGATTCAAAGGAATCGTACCAACTAATATATCATCCGGAAGTGCTTTTAAAAGACCATTGGTTACCAGGTTTACATTTTTGGGCTCTACTTTATTGCCAATGACCATTAAAACTTCCACTCCTTTATTGGTAAAGGAATCATAGGCAAGATATAAGTTATCAACCAATTCTTCCAGTGTTTTCCCTACGCCGCTCGCCAGAAGGATTGCGGGGATACCCAGGTTTTTTGCTATCTCAACATTGTTGTCCCATTCTATAATAGAACCTTCTCCGGAAAAGTCAGTACCCTCTACCAAAATAAAATCAAAGCGAGATTCAATGGCTTTAAATTTTTCAATGATCTTGTCTAAAGTCTCATAACCCTTATTCTGATTGTGATTATGAACTACTTCACTTCTGGTACATGCATAGGCTTCATTATATTCCATTTGTATTCCAAAATAGGAAATCACAGTATTAATATGATTATCCTTTTCCCCGGGTCCATAATCATTAATTATAGGTCTGAAGTATCCTACTTTCGCAGTTTTCCCTAATGCCAAGTGCATTAGACCTAGTGAAATAATAGATTTCCCGCTATTGGGCTCTGTAGTTGCAACATAAATGGCTTTACTCATTGCTGAAAGAATTTTCCAAATGCAAATTTATGGTAATCTTTTTACTCAAACGATAATTTATTCTTCTTAATGGTTCGAGGATCGGTTAAGTCACATAAATAGTGAAAAAGGTTGTGAATTTTGGTGTTTGAGTAGCTGAAAAAACATTATTACACCACTTCCGGAAGGACCAAAAAGGGAATCTTTGTTTTAAACGCTACTTTTTTAACCACTGGTTCGTGCGTCAACCCTTTAAAAAAACTATACTGAGAATTTATCATTGCTATCAACCCTGCGTTTTTCTTTTCGGTTAGATCGTTGATTTTTAAAGCAATGTTAGGATGATAGTCAAATTCTTCAAAAACACTGTCCTTCTCTCCTAATAAATTTTGAAGCAATTTCTTTAATTGTAGTTGTTCCTCGTTTAATTTCTCTTCCTCATTGATGTGAATAACATTAATTCTGGTATTACACAGTTTGGCAAGATCAAGCAATGGTTTTAATTCAACACCTTGATATAGGTGTTTAAAATTTGTGGCAAATAAAATTTCATTGAAAGGGCTAAAATCATAAGAATTGGGAACTGCAATAACCGGACAAAAGTTTATATTCTTTATAACACTAACCGTATTACTACCCATAAATATTTCACTTAAACCGGAAGCACCCTGGGTTCCCATTATAATATAGTCAGCATCCTTATCAATTACTTCACGACCTATCGCATTTAATAACGAATCAGCAACCAATACGCCTTCAAATTGGTGTCCTGGAACCTTATTTATTTTATTTAAGTGATTTACAATTTTATTAAGCTTTCTTTCAGATTCTTTAACCGTAATTTCATGAAGTCTGGTTTCACGTTCTTTGTTTATTGCACTTATTAAGCCCGATGGACTAACCTGGTGCGCGTGAATTATAATAAAAGCACAAGGCGATTGTTGAAAAAGAAATGTTGCATATTTAATTGCGTGCCATGCATTTTTAGAAAAATCTGTAGGTAGTACTATTCGAATCATACTAAAATATTAATTTTTGATTATAGTTTGTGCGACACTAAATTACCCTATTCATTGTGGCAGAACCAGCAATGGTATTTGTGAATGAAAGCCCACTTTTTTTACAACAGCTTCGCGGGTTAGTTTCTCTATAAAAGTATGCTTATAATTAATTAAAACAATAATATCTGCATCGTTCTCTTTCGCAAAGCTGCTAATTGAATCAGCCACACTAGCCTGCATCTCCACATTGTGAAAGGAATGCTCAACCTTACCCAATCTTTTTATCAGAACTTCTTTGTTGGAAATTTGCTCTTCATTTAACGAAAATTCCACAGCTATGTGAGTGATTAAAATTTCTGAACCCCAGGTTTTCGCCAGTTCCAAAAGCGGATTTAATTCATATTTCGTATATGGTCTTGTAAACTCCGTAGGAAACAAAATCTTACTTAAGTCTTTAAAATCATGCTTACTTGGAACAGCTAATATGGGACAGCTGTTTATCATTTTAATAAGCTCTACGGTATTGCTTCCCATAAAAATTTCTTTGGCCCCAGTAGCCCCTTTAGTCCCCATGACAATTAAATCAATATCCTTTTCATTACAAATTTCCTTTACAGCATTGACTATATCATTTGATATAGAACGTTTTTCAAAACTGTGATTTTTATTATGATGATTTATTTCTAAATATTTCAAACTCTTATCAAGTTCAATTGTAGAATTTTTTGAAAGAGAATCATAGATTACACCCAATCTCTCTTTGCTCTTGTCTCCAAGAATATTTGCAAAACTGGGTTCATAAGTATTTAATAGCCAAAAATGGCAAGCTGTATGTTCATGCATTTTCAGGGCTGCGAAAATGGCATTCCACGCATTATTGGAAAAATCGGTAAGCAATAAAATATTTTTCATCTGTAACTGTTATTTAACAACCCTGGCCGTATCTCTAATAACCAGGAAGGGTATTTTTACATGAAAACCTATTTGATCTACATTTTGTTTTTCAAAAATTCGTTCAAAAAATGAATGTTTTCTATTCATCATCATAAGGAGATCAATCTCATTCTTCTGGACATAATTTAAAATTGCACTAGGCATTAAACTACCTTTTAGTTCTGTAAGGGTAGTAGACAAACCATCTAAACGACGATATAGAGCCATCTTATTTTCTTCCTGACCGGCGGTCAGGTCGTACTCCTCTTTTACATGTAAAACAATAAGTTTTGCTTTATTCATTTTAACCATTTTTATAGCAGTACTCAATTCATTATCCTTATAATTTGTCAAATAGTCTGATGGAAGCAATATTTTTTGAATTTTTTGGAAGGTATAGTTTTCAGGAATTACCAAGACCGGCGCAATAGCTTTTCGGAGAACATAAACCGTATTTGTCCCAAGAAATATCTCTTTAGCCCCGGTTGCGCCTTGAGTTCCCATCACGACAATATCAATTTCCTTTTCAATTGTCACTTCATTGATCTCATCTGTGAGTGTATTAAAGGCTGAAATGATATTGTAGTTATGCTTTGAATTTTTATAAGATTTCTTAACATCTTCTAGTGTTTTTTCTAAGCCAGCCAGTGATATATCAACACCGGAATCGGGAATAGCACTAAACAAAGGCCCTCCCAGCATATAATCCATCCTGTAAAATGAAGGGGTATACGTATGCAGGAAGAAAAAGTTACATTTTTCATTTTTAAATAACTCCATGGCATAACTAATAGCGTTCCAGGAGTTTTTAGAAAAATCTGTGGGAAGAAGTATGTTCATAATAATGGTATATATATCTAAATCTCAAATTTACTGAGCATCAGAGATGATAACTATGATATTAATCAGTAGAATGATTTAGAAAAGATGCATTTGCCAGTAGTTAATTAAAATCTTAATAATTATGGTTCAAATGACCAAAATCATTTGTAATGGCAACGTCTCTGCCCATCTTTATAGTTCACATATAAAAAACAATAATTATGGCACTAAATTTTAATCAATATGCAATGGAGGGTAATACCTTTCTGAAAGAATACACGAAGGAAATGAATCTAGGTGATGATAGAGATAAGGCCGGCAGGATATTAACTTCTATTCTGCACAGCTTGCGCGATATAATTTCAACAGAGGAATCTTTACAATTTATTGCGCAATTACCTATGTTCTTAAAAGCAGTCTATGTAAACGGATGGACACTAAGAAATAAAAATAAGTTGAAAATAAAACATATGGCTGAATTTATAGACCTGGTAAGAAAACACGATGGTCCTTCAGCTATTAATGATTTTGAATACAGTGATGAAGTGGCCGAACAATATATAGATACCACCTTTATTATTTTGAGAAAATATATCTCCCTGGGCGAGCTTGAAGATATTAGGGATGGTCTTCCAAAAGATCTTAAGAGTATGATTTATTCCAACATTATGTTTTAATAAGTAAGAAGAGAGAGATATTCTTGAAGACTGACTCTTGTTTCAATTTTGGGATGACGAAGGTCATTTTACACGAAATATCGGTAGTATAATTTTGCGCTGATATTAACACTTTAATATAAAATCTCATGAAAAAAATATTCCTGCTTTTTGCTTTAATCATATTACCTTTTTTACTCTGTGCACAAGAACTTACCGGAATAGATGAAATAGCACCATTTAGTGAAGGATTGGCAGCAATTAGAAAGGGAAATGAATGGGGTTTTATTAATAAAGAAGGCCAATTAGTAATTGAATTTAGAGATGATCTTGTTTGGAACAATTTACCTAATACCTCAGTGAACGATGTTAGTGCCATTCCTTTTCCTCAATTTAAAAATGGGAGATGCATGATTAAAAAAATAATGGAAGAAGAGGAGATTATGACTTATGGTTTTATAAACAAAGAAGGTAAAGTAATTATAGAACCCGAATATTTGAATTTAACGGAATTCAATGAAGGATATGCTGTTGGCATACTTATCACCAAAGACTTCAGAGGTAAAAACAATTTCCAATTGAATATCTATGATTATAGATTTAGTGAAGTTCTCTTAGATACGGCAGGCGATATTATGCTTCTTATTAACAAGAGAGATGGTATTTCAATGTCGGTAAGGCGCTATGAATTGCCTGAACTCCGAGCTAAATTTCTATCTGTTAACACTTTGGCAGTAAAATCTCCATCAAATACATGGGAAATAAGAAAGCTTGAATTATAGACCTAATTATGGAACGATTAAAAGACAAAGTAGCCATTATTACCGGAGGAGCTGCCGGAATAGGTAAGAATACTGCCGCTTTGTTCCTAAAGGAAGGGGCAAGCGTTATGCTCGTGGATATAAATAAAGAAAAACTGGAATCGACTTCCAGAGAACTGGATTCCCAGCATTTGGCTTATTGCGTTGCCGATGTGTCTAATCCGGCTGATGTAGAAAGATATACTGCTGAAACCATCTCCAAATTTGGCAAAATAAATCTGTTTTTTAATAATGCCGGAATCGAAGGAGCCTCCAGTTCTATTGAAGACTATCCCAATGATGTATTTGATAAGGTAATAGCCGTTAATCTTAAGGGAGTATGGTATGGGTGTAAATATGTAATTCCAAAGATGGTGGAAGGCGGATCTGTGATTATCACATCCTCGGTAGCCGGACTTAAAGGATTTAAGGGTTTAGGAGCATATGTGACTAGTAAACATGGTGTTATTGGTATAATGAGGGTGTCTGCCTTAGAATTTGCAGATAGGAATATACGTGTAAATACCATACATCCGGGACCTGTAAACACCCAAATGATGCGGAGAATTGAAACGGATATTTCTCCTGATAATTCAGCCGAGGTTCAAAAAGGTTTTGAGGCCATTGTACCTTTTGGCAGGTATGCAGAAGCTTTAGAAATTTCTAATCTGGTTCTTTATCTTGCTTCAGATGAAAGCAAATATGTAAACGGAAACACTTATGTAATAGATGGTGGATTAATGGCTGGTTAAAAATAGCTAAATGAACACCATACTAAAAGATGCCCGAATTAAATTAGCGTTAATACTAATACCTACACTAATTTGGAACTGCAGAGAAAAACATGAGCTGGAGCAATCTGTCAAAGCAGTTTATGTTTCTGAGCAAATTTCTCCTGTTGTAAAGGAGTTGCTGGTTTTTGCAAATGTCACTTTTACTGATACAACCAATATTTCCAGTTTATTGGCTTTTAAGTTCATTGATGAAAATGGCAAAGTCACTAATTCTGATTCAGAAAAAAATACGAAGATTTATAAAAACATACTAAAAGGAAAAGCAACTTCTATCCTACCCATATTTGAAATAATTGGATCTGATAAGGAAATATTTGTCGTCCAAAACAGAGGAAATATTGGTGGCGTCTGGGCCAAAATTCTAGTAGATAAAAAAAGTGATTAAATTCTGGATATTGCTTTTGATCATTTGGCTGAATCTGAAGGATATGGAGCGGAAATTAATCAGGAAGCTTTTGAGAATCAATTTATTGGTAAAGCAATATAC
>NZ_JBATGR010000448.1:0-13639 GCF_049665975.1 Eudoraea sp. | reverse complement strand
ACGCGATTATTCTGGATATGGTAATTCCGCCGATTGCTTCAATGGGAATTTTATCCGCGATAGGTGCAACTAATTTTCGAAAAACATCCAGAACCTTACCTATAATTAAAGCAAGCAATACAAGGGGTATTACAAAAAACAATCCTCCAATCAGAGTGGTTTTAATAAAGGACATTATACTTTTCATGGTGCGATTTTTGTTTTGGAACTAAATATGAAAATAATTAATTCAATTTAGTCAAAATTTCACCTAAAAGTAACTAAGCCACCATTTATCTCTATTATTACTCTTGTATCTATTGAACCAGCTGCATACAGGGTATAATGCTATGATAAGCAATATCCATACAAGATAAACCACCCAAAGGCTGAAGCCATATCCCTGTAGTTCGGGTTGCTCGTTTACCCAGAAGTCAATAACCATATCAGAAGCCTTTAAGCCAGTAAGTGCAGCTGCTATCAATGCCCGAAAAGGATTGAAACATTTCCTGTTTTTTGACCTTTTTCCACATACCTGAATGCATCAGCCACTTTTTCAAGTGGATAAGTTCTGTCAATTACGGACTTAAATTTACCTTCTTCAATCAGTTTTTTAATCAGGAGTACACTCCGTTTTATATTGGGTGGATAAGGGAATTTTACTTTTTTTCCTTCAAGGCCTGGAATGCCTCCAAAAAGGGCAGTAATAAGTGAATAAAAAATATTTTGAGACCAGGGCCCTAATTCAGAGGAGATATATACACCGCCCGGTTTTAATAAGGACTTGCATTTACCAAAAGTACTTTTGCCTACAGTATCAAAAACGTAGTCATATTTTCCCGGATCTTTCGTGAAATCTTCTTTGCTATAATCGATTACTTTTGCTGCTCCTAAAGATTTGACCAATTCTATATTTTTTGTATTACATACTGCAGTGATATTTGCATCAAAATATTTAAGAAGCTGAACGGTGGCTGTGCCAATCCCACCAGAGGCACCATTGACCATTACTTTTTGGCCTCTCTTAAGTTCAATTTTGTTTATGATGTTGTATGCATAGTGAGCACCTTCTATACAAGCACCTGCCTGTTGATAATTAAAACCCTCAGGCATTGTTGAGACACCTTTGCTAGTCTGCACGACCAAGTATTCAGCATACGAACTCAAAACACTGTCGTCAAATCCGAAAACTTTATCTCCAACACCAAATGAAGTTACTCCTTCGCCAGTTTTCACAACATCACCGGCAAATTCAGTACCCAGAATTCTTTTATTTGGTTTAAATAGGCCCAGCATAAACCGCATAATAAATGGTTTTGCCCTTAGGTTGGCACAATCTGTTCTATTTACTGAGGCTGCACGAACTTTTACGAGGATTTCATTCTTTTTTGGTTCAGGTTTTTCAACATCTTGAACTTGTAAAACATCCGGGGATCCATATTGAGTGTAAACAATGGCTTTCATTTAATAAACTATTTTAACGGGCTGGCAGCATATTACGAATAGCTGTTATCTTCCATTCATTGTTTTGGAAAACTGCCATAAAAGTGCTCCACATCTTCCTCATGGTTCCATCGGTGTTTTTTATTTCATAGCGGGCATCTACTATTGCATACTGAGGATTTAAAAGCCGTATATTTTCAATAATCAGGGTTCTTGTGCCAGGATTGTTTACTGAGCTTTGTAACATGCCTTTCATGGACTCTTCTTTACCTTTTCTCCATTTACCTGAAGATACTAATTGATCTATATCTTCTGTCAAAATATGACTTAGTAGCAGCGTGTCTTTATTTTCTCTGGCTTTGGAGTAGTCCTCAATTAAGGAGTGAATGTCTTTTGTTTGTTTTTTACTCGGAGCAATTTTCTGTGCACTTAGGTTAGTGATTACAAAATTTGACAAAAGGAGGAGGATCAAAATATTTTTCATTGTTTGCTCTTTTTTTGGATATTTCAAAGCTGTTAATATGATTGGAAATTAAGAATTCAACTCCGTTACTTCCTCATATTTTATTTTTTGAATTCGACGGGAATCTCTGTAATATTTTTCAAATAAAAATCTTTATAGAAGACTTCAGCCCCTTCCGATTGAATCATAATTCTACCGGATTTTAGTGGCTCTTTATTACTCATTTTTCTGGAATTAAAAAGACGCATAACTACCTTTCCATTAACAATATGGATGCTGGAGTCACCCATTGTAATGAGCTCTATCTCATTCCATTTCCCATATTTTTTTTCGGCATCAAGTGCCTTAAATACACGCCGCTTTGCCAAGCTATCATGTACTGCTTTCTTTAAAATGGTCGCCAGATAATACGTTCGTAAGTCTGCATTCTCTTTGTAAATAAAATAATTATCTTTAAATCGTACACTAGGGATATCTATTTCTGTATCACCTACTGGCCAATAATCACCCATATCTCCCTGTTGTATTTGAAGTTCCTGCGAATTCATCCAGGGATATGCCAATTCTGAGCCGGGTTCCCCATTCCCATGATAAAGTAATCCACTATCGCGTGGGCCATTCTCCCTTGGGATGTGCATGTCCTCACCCCATTTTACCTTAAGTTTTAAGTGATAATTTTGAAATATTTTTTCGGTATAAATCATACCCCATGCTACTCCTGATATCCTGATGGCCTTCCCTTGATCTGTGTCCACAACTTTTATAACTTGTAAAGGATCATGATCAACTCCAAATGGTATTATTTTATTTCCTGTATCATCTTCTTTAGATTGGTAAGGCGTTCCTAAAAAAGTATGCCATCCCGTAAGATCTTTTCCGTTCCAGAGTGCAATCCAGTTGCCGTCCTGTTTACCTATATTAAGATACGTCCATGAGACTAAGAGAATGAGCAGAACGACAGGGATAAAAATTTTCATCATAAGGATATTATTTGAGAAGATAAAGTTTCGGTAACAAAAACTCTACAGATTACGCTAAAACTTTTTTCAACTCATCAAAACTTATTAGATTAAGACTTGATTTTCTGTTTTCATCCAAAACCTTATATTCATAAAATGGATTGGTATTCTTTATGCTGTCGCCTATAGGATTTTTTTTAGACAAAATTCCAACGCCCCAGTCCGTATCAATACAGCAGGAATACAAACCGGAATCGAATCGCGATTTTAAAAATGCTTTCCAGGTAGTTCCGTTCCAATAGCCTTGTGCCGGAGAATTCTTGTAGTCATAGTCCTCCCTTGCGTGCCATTCCGTTGGGGGGTTGCAGTCATGTAACACTATAAAACCATCGTCTTTTATATAGTCTAATGCATTTTTAATATCTAAATCTACTTGCTCTGCCAGATGCAGACCATCAATAAAAATGACATCAAACTTAATATCCTTAGATAAAATTTCATTATTATTTAATTTATCAAAGAAACTATCACTGGTCATTTTAAAATCTATTGAACTGGCTTTGTATTCCAGACCGGGGTCTACACTATACTTTGTGTCAGCATTTATGTGGTTATAATTGTCCCCCGGATTTCGGACGCCTATTTCCAAATAGCAGGTTTCACGTTTAAAGAGTGATAATAAAAAATTTATCACTTCAGTTCTTTGGGGCGTTTTTTTGAGTTCTAACTTAGTTTTTTCATAGGTATTTTTATGAAATGGGTCATTTACCACTCGTCTTCCGTGTTTATTATATGTTTTTAACTTTTTAAAAATGTTCATAAAAAAGATAATTTAATAATGAGGTTCTGTTTATAAAGCAACTAGTTCGTACTTTCTTTGATGGTCTGAAATCTTTTATCCAATTCAATAAACCTGTCCAATGCGTCCTTCCCAATCTCCTGATCAGCCTCATTCATCATATTGTATAAATATTTGATTTGGCTCGTTAACATAGGTTGCTCATAAATTCCTTCCCGGGTTTTTAATTGCTCAAGGACTATTTTTAATTCCGATAATTTGGTTTTATCCGCTTCGGTAATTTTCTCTTTATTCTCCAAAGTTTCCTGTTCTATTTCCAAACTGTTGACCAGCAATAATGCCTCATTTAATAAGTCGCGTACTTTAATTTGAAAATCTACCTGATCACTTATGATTTTTTCTGAGATTCCTGTGACTTTAACTCTTGGATCTATAACTATTTCAAAAGATTTCGACAATACTATCTTATCAATTGTGAGCTTTGCAATATATATTCCGGGTTTAACAAGCGGACCATTTTCATAACGATTTTCAGTTTTCTTATTCCACGGCCCGGTTGAGGTCATATCCCATTTAAAACGATTAAACCCTTTCTTTGCATTTAATTTATCAGTTATCTGATAATTCAGGAATTCGGTACTCATATCACGTTTTACAGTGTCTTTTGAAATCCCTGTCGTATCGCTAATGTAAGTATTTACAACTTCCAACTTTTCATTTAAAATTTCCAATTTTAGTAGAGAACTCAAATCTTCTTTTAAAAAATAATCAATGCTTACCCCCGGTTTAGGATACTTCGGATATTCACTTGTCCTGGCTCCTGAAGGCGAACGGTATCGAATGGCAGTATTGGGTTTAAATAAGAAATCATCTTTAATTTGGTTCAAATTCTCCTGTCTCAGCACGTTTATATCGTCCAGGATCCAAAATCCGCGGCCCATTGTAGCGAAAACCAGATCTCCTCTATGAATTTTTAGATCGGTAATAGGGGTAATGGGTAGATTTTGTTGGAATGCCTTCCATGTTGCTCCATCGTTAAATGAAACAAAAACCCCATATTCTGTACCGGCAAATAAAAGACCTTCCTTTTCGGGGTC
Source organism: Eudoraea sp. (assembly GCF_049665975.1). Classification (GTDB taxonomy): domain Bacteria; phylum Bacteroidota; class Bacteroidia; order Flavobacteriales; family Flavobacteriaceae; genus Eudoraea. Next base: position 8,899 of record NZ_JBATGR010000448.1, on the reverse strand, counting down.
CTCACGAACTACTCTTGCTGCATATTCTTTTGGTATCCCATTATTACCTGATGTTAGTAACTGCCATGATTCACCATAATTATCGGTTTTATAGATATAAGGCTTCCGATCGCCTAACTGATATCTCAGAACACAAACATAGGCCTTCGCCGGATTATGTGGCGAAGGCTCAACGGCATCTACCCTTCCACCCGGGGGGAGGTTTTTTGGAGTTACGTTTTTCCAGGTTTTACCACCATTCCGGGTTACATGAACAGGTCCGTCATTGGCGCCAACCCAAATTACTCCTTCCTCTAAAGGCGATTCCTGTATGGCATAAATAGTACTGTAGAATTCTTCACCTGTAATGTCTCGGGTAATCGGACTTCCAGAGATCACTTGTTTATCTGTTTCAAAAGCCGTGAGGTCTGGAGAAATGATTTTCCAGGTTTTACCTTCATCGGTGGTTTTATGGACATATTGCGATGTATGATAAATAACTTTTGGATTATGAGGGGAAACCAGAATAGGGGATACCCGCTGAAATCTGAATTGCAGGTCTTTTGGATTATGCCCGTACATATTTGAGGCTCCAACATAAAATGATTTTTCCGTTCCGGTTTTTTTATTAAAAACTGTAAATCGGCCTTTGCAATTGGAGTAAACAATATCGGGATTTGTTGGATGAGGTACCGCCGGACCGGTTTCACAACCTCCTGTATTTATAATATAACCTATTCCAGCTGCCTGAATTCCATATGGAGCCATACTGGGTACTGCCACAGTGGAATAGTTGTCTTGTTGCCCACCATAAAGCCAGTAAGGGTATTGGTTGTCTACCTCTACCTGGTATATTTCCGATGTAGGTTGATTATATTGTGTAGACCAGCTTTTACCACCATTATGTGTTACGTTTGCTCCTCCATCATTACTTTGAATGAAAAGGTCTGAATTTTCAGGATTGATCCACATATCGTGATTATCGCCGTGCGGAACGGAAAGTGATGACCAGGTTTTTCCCCTGTCTACTGATTTCATATAGTCTGTGGCCATACTATAAATTACATCAGAGTTTTGTGGATCTACTTTTACGTTCGTGTAATAAAAAGGTCTGGTACGTATTTTTTTGTCGTCAGATACATGTTCAAAGGTTTCACCATGGTCATCTGAAATATATAATCCGCCTTCCTCATTAGGGGCTTCAACTAATGCATAGAGTAGCTTGGAATCTGCCGGACATACTTCCAGGTCTATTTTACCAATCAGCTTTTCCGGAAGTCCATTCTCAATTTTGCTCCAGTTTTTCCCTGCATCAATAGATTTGTAGATTCCTCCTTCTTTTGGTGTTCCTCCGCTAATTATGGTCCAGGGCTTACGTTCTGCTTTCCAGGCCGCGGCATAAAGTATATTAGGATTGGTAGGCATCATTTCTATATCAGAAATTCCGGTTTTATTGGAGATGAACAAAATGTTGTTCCAGGTCTTGCCCCCATCCGTGGTTTTGAAGAGGCCCCTTTCAGGATTGGAATTAAAGGCTCTTCCCAACGCAGCAACATACACTATATTATGATCAACAGGATGTATGCGAATAGCCCCTATCTGCCCAACGTTTGTTAATCCGGTTTCTACCCAGGTTTTACCACCATCAATAGATTTATACATGCCTTTGCCCTCAATCAGGTTACTTCGCAAACCGTCCGAACCTGTGCCAACATAGACGATATTTGGATCGTTTTGGGCAACTGCAATCGCCCCAATGGATGGGGTTTTAAAAAAGCCATCGGAAACATTAAACCAGGAAGTGCCGTAATCTTCGGTTTTCCAGACACCACCTCCTGTGGCACCCAGAAAGAAGTTGGATGGTTTAGAAGCAATACCTGCTACAGCTGTGACCCGTCCACCTCTGTATGGTCCTACATTGCGGTATTCCAGGGAAGAAAAGTCCTGGGAATAAACTATGGAGCAAATGGTAGACAAGAAAGAAAATACAAAGGTAAAAAAGACTGTTCGGATAATAATCATTTAAGATAATTTGAGTTTTAAAGAAGAATTGGATTGCTAATTAAAGGTAGCCAAGATAAATTCCTTTGATCATTTTTCCTATTACTTGCACTGATAATAAGCTGATATTTTTTTCAACCTTTTCTTTACTCTATATATTTTTTAGACCTATTTCCTATAAAATCTTTTAAATATTATTTTTCGGGCTGCTTTATTTTTAAACTGGTAATCTTTTTTTAATGAATTTAATTTGTCCGTTATGATTTGATTCGTGTTCGCAAACATGAAACCATTTACAATAATTATTGGTAGGTTGGTTCTGGAAAAATGCTTCAGTCTTATTAAGCCAATCATCGTCTCTCTTAGCAAATTCTTTTTTAGTATTTTCTCTAACTTCCTCCAGTTTGGAAAGGTAATACTCTACTTTATTGCCTTTAATCTGTTCTCGGCCGTTTGCACCCAGGCCCATAGGCACATCCCACTCCTTTTTTATTTCATCGTTCCAGGAACCCCATTCCAGTTCTTCAAAAGTGTTTAATTGGTAATACCTTTCAGTAGCTGCGAGGTGAAGCAACATTGCACCAATAGAATTTGATTGTTCATCAATTTGGAAATCCAATTGTTCCACAGTCAAATCTTTAACACTATGTATCAACCATGTCCGCATCATTGTCATAGTAGATAAAAGTGTGCCGATTTCAGGTGCGTATCCTTCTTTTGGTCCTATTATATATAAGCCATCTGCATTAGGAACAAATTTTTTATGGGCAAGACTTATTACCGGGGTTGAGATTAATCCTGCTGTTAAAATTGTGGATCCTTTGATAAATTTTCTTCTGTTGGTTTTGTTAGTGTTAATTTTCATATTGATAATGTTATAATTTTAATTAAAATCCAGGCTTAAAGATTATTTATCTGAATTCTCCTTACTTCTTTTCTTATTCAATCCAGCTCCAATTGCAACCCCAATAGCTACTCCAATTCCGACACCAACAGCTATTTCGTTTATTACTACTCCGATTGCTCCTCCAACTCCGGCGCCAAGGGCAATACCAACTCCTGCATAATTTTTCTGTTTCATATTTAATATATGACCTAAAAGATAGTAATTTCTTTATGATCAAAGCTTAATCAGGCATCCAAAAATCCAGGATTTACCCCATTTTAGGATTCAGTTCTTGTCTATACTTCTTTAATGCCAATAGTGAGAAATAACGCTTGTAGTTCCTGTAGGAAACCATGGTTGTTTTATAAAACAACCCGCTCATAGGCTGCACGGGCCAGTCGCCGTTATCAAGCTGCTGGTCTATAAGCCATTCAATAGCTTTAATTAGACGTGGATCCTCGGCATAACCTCCATTTAAAAGTGCCAAAACAGACCAGGCTGTTTGGTCTACAACACTGCCTTCGGCTTGTATATAATGCCTTGCAAGTGCGGATTCCTGTGCTTCTCCCCAGCCTCCATCTTCTTTTTGCATAGACCATAAGTAGGTGCATGCCCTCTGAATTGCCTGATGGTCTTTTTGTAATCCATACATGGTTAGTCCTTCAACAACAAAACAAATTCCATAGGTGAAACACAGTCCCCAAAGGGCTTCCCAGCTGCCATCTTCATATTGGGCATTCAACAGGTATTTAACAGCCCTGTCCATGGCATTCTTCATTTCAGAGGTAAACAAATGGGGCCTGCTCTGTTTTATTTGCACGAAACACTGAATAATACTAGCTGTACATTCCACATAAGAATGGTCAACCATAATATCTACAAACACATTTGCCGCATTAAACCACTCGAGTTTCGGGCTCCCAATGGCTTTATCCACACTGGTCCATCCGCCATCATCACCTTGAAGTAGCATTATAAAACCAATTGCCTTTTTTATTCTCTCATCGGATAATAATTCATCACCTAAACCTTCAGTTTCCAAAAGTGCTTTGATAGCTTCTGCAGTGCAATCCGATACTACCCAACCATTATCCAGGTAGCTAAAAGTCCAGCCCCCTGCCCTTGGAAGTCGATGATACTTAAAAGGGTTTTCCAGCTCATTCATCACCTGATTCTCCAATAGGAATTTTCGGGTTTTCAGGGCTAAAGGTTTTAACAATGGATCAGTACATTCCTTACCCATGGCCTGTAGATAGAATCCATTATCCCAGGTATAGGTATTTGTAAAGCCCTGCATCAATATTTCATCCTCATTTTCCCATAAATATAAGGGTAGCTTTTCCCAGGATTTTTTCAGTTTCTCTTTCTCACCTCTAAAATGGTATACCAGGGTATTGTACACAGCATTTACAGGGGCTTGTCTAATAAAAGAAGAGTTTTCATCTTCATATTCTATATGTTCATACACCAGTGCCAGCGCCTTCTTTTTAATAAATTTAGGGATTAGGGGATCTACTCTTTTGATCCACCATATTGAAATTTTAAATATTCTAGTTTCAGGAAATATATTATCTGTGTCTGCAAAAGTCCCTCTGTGTTTCCCAAAATTAATTTGTTCATAGGGTTGGAGGTATAATTCTTTTCGCAACTGCAGTATTAGTTCATCTGGTTCTATCGCCAACCGTTCGCGATAGAAGTAACACATGGGTAAATAAATGATCCTCACATAACCCGAAATTTTTCGGGGATGAAATGGAAACCAGCTTGGTAGCATATAGAGCTCGGGGGGTACAGGAGCAACTCCTTTATAGGAATATAAATTTAGAAATGATAAGATAAATTTACACCAGCTCGCTGCATACAAGGGTCCTCCTTTGTCGTGAATCCAGGTTAAAGCCTTCCGGAGTGCTGGTTCTGAGGGGAGATGACCTAAAAAGCGCAAGGCAACATAGTTAATTACACTGGTAAAAACGGTGCCTACTTTTGATTCCTGATGTATTCCAAAACTACCATCTGCCAGTTGATGTCTCAGGATATACCTGCTCATCTTTGTTTTGGTTTCCTTACTTATGGGCCGGCCACATATTCTAAGGGCAAAAATGTATAGGGGCAAGAGAAAAAAGGGCCCGTCATACGGTACAGGCCAGGTACCTTCTTCTGTTTGATTTGCAGCCATCCAACCGTAAATTTTTTGAATGGCTTGTTCAATTTTATCAATAGGATTGACCATTATCAGATAACATATTTCAAATTATAACTCTTAAATTATTGGCTACAGTATAAGGATTATGATCGATTGTACTGGTATTACAAATGATCAGGTAAATATAATCGAATTTAATATTTAATAGGAGAAATTAGAAATACAGATTCTGGCTTTAGTCTAATAAAATGAATTCAAACTTTTAAGTTTTGCTGTTAAAGCAATATCTTTGTAAAGTTATCTACTTGTTACACTTACTTTTTAAGTGAAATAAGATAAAAATAAATTAGGGTTATCCATAAAAGACAAATGTCAGACAACGGAATAAATAACAAAGTTGATGCCCTTATTGTGGGTGCCGGAATTGCCGGTGCCACTCTCGCGGCCAATTTAGCCAAAATGGGCAAGAATATTGTGGTTGTTGAAAAAGACCTGAACGAGAGAGATGTTATTATAGGTGAATTATTGCAACCGGGAGGGGTACAGAAGCTTCAGGAAATGGGTTTTACCTCATTTGTAGATAATATTGATGCGCAACCAGTTTATGGATATGATATTATTTATGAAGAAAGGGATTATCTTATTTCCTATCCAAATAAAAATGGTGAACCATGTGGTTACGGTTTCAGAAATGGAGCTTTTTTACAGAATATCAGGAAGTACATTTTGGCTCAACCTAATATTCGGGTAATCGAAGGTACAGTTACCCAATTAATTGAAGAAGAAAAGGCCATAACTGGTGTTACTTATAATTGCAGAAAGACGGGAATTGAAGAGAATATTTATGCGCATCTGACTGTTGTTACAGATGGCCCTTTGTCTAATTTTCGCGAGAAATTATCCAAACCGGAAAAGAAAGTTAACGGATATTTCCTTGGACTTTTATTAAAAAATTGCGAGCTACCTTTTGCTAACCATGGACATCTTGTTATGGGCGACCATCCCCCAATGGTTATTTATCCTGTTACCTCTAATGCCTGGAGGGTATTAATAGATTTTAAAGGAGAGAAACCTCCGAGGTTAGGAAAGGATTTTAAAAAATTCCTATTGGAAGAGTTTGAAGATGCTATTCCTCTAATAGCCCGATCCGCTTTTTATGAAGCCGTGGAGCAAGGGAAATTCAAGACTTTTCCAAACCACAGACTTCCGGCAAGCCCTATTAAAAAATCAGGGGCTGTTCTTTTGGGAGATGCATTAAATATGAGACATCCCTTAACAGGAGGGGGAATGACCGCGGCTTTTAATGATGTCTTGAGGTTGAGTGATAATCTGGATAAGGTTGCAGATTTTGGTAACAGCAGGCAAATAGGAGGAGCAGTTAAAAAGTTTTATGAAACCAGACATTTAGGAACTCAAACTACAAATATATTGGCGGATGGTCTTTATGGGGTAGTCTATAATCCGGATTTAAGAAAAGCGTTTTTTGAATACGTTAGCAGGGGAGATAAATATGCCGAAGAAACCTGCTCTATTCTTGCAGGACTCAACAAAGACAAGAAGTTATTGTTGAATCATTTTATAGCGATGGCCCGTTATGGAACCCAATTAAAAGTAAGTTCTGAAAAGTCAGGAGTGGTTGTTACCGAATCCCTTACTATGGTAAAGGATGCAGTTGGAATTATTACCCCTTTACTTCTTTCCGAAAAACCGGATCGGGGAAATAAATTAATGTTGGAAGCATTGAACCGGATAATATGAAAGTGCCAATAATATAATTTCAAATTCAAAAAAACGATTTAACAATATTTCAGTTTCTACTATAATTATCAATATTAGTTACTTAAATCTCCGCTGAAACTAATGATTGATTGCCATATAATCTTACAAATAGCTTATGAAATCGGTATATAATTTCATAATAATTGTCATTCGGACATTCGTAAAATGGGGCAGGTACAAACCTCTAAGTAAATACCCTTTTGGACATTTTTATACTCCCATTGTATCCAAGGCTGAACTCGTTGAATTTGAAAATCAAATATGGGAAGAAGTCGATCAGGATTTTATCTTAGGCATAAATTTGAACCTCGACAATCAACTTTTATTATTAAAAGAATTTTCTAAATATTATCCGGAAATGCCTTTTAGGGATGAAAAGTCGGATAATCAAAGATATTGTTTTAACAACGGAGCCTATGCATATACAGATGCGATAGTCCTTTATTCTTTTATCAGGCATTTTAAGCCAAAAAGGATTATAGAGATTGGTTCCGGACATTCTTCGGCAGTAATGTTAGATACCCGTGAGGCTTTTGTAGATGACATAAATCTTACATTTATTGAGCCCTATCCAAAATATCTTTATGGACTTATTAAAGATAATGACAGAGACAAATGTAAGGTTTTGGAAACAAAAGTTCAAAATGTTCAAATAACTGAGTTTCAGAAATTACAGCGTAATGACATTCTTTTTATTGATAGCAGCCATGTGTCCAAAACAGGAAGCGATGTTAATTACGAGATATTTAAGATATTACCGACTTTAAATTCTGGCGTTATTATTCACTTTCACGACGTATTCTACCCTTTTGAATATCCCAAAAGCTGGGTTTCTGAAGGTCGTAACTGGAATGAGGACTATTTACTAAGGGCATTTTTGAGTTATAACAATCAATTTGAAATAGTACTTTTTTCACATTTTATTCATCAACATCATAAGGCAGCATTTAAGGAGATGCCACTTACCTATAAAAATACCGGGGGTAATTTGTGGATTAGGAAGATGTAACATTTACTCCATAAAACCATAGGCCTCACTTATATCATTGTGAAGACCAATCTCCAAAATAGTCTGAAGCTAAATATCAGGATTCTGGTTCAGGAAGATTAACCCCTTTTAATAAAATTGCAATACCCATCATTGCAAGCCATAAAACTTTCACATGAAAAACGGGTTTGTATATTTCAAAATTATCGGGAATACCCATAATGATAGCCATTGCCGCGAATCCTAACAGTGCAGTAAACCAACCCAATAACGGGTTGACAATTTTCCATTTTATAAATCCGAAACCTAATAGTACAAGGCCAACTCCGGAAAAGATACGCCCAAATCGCACAAAACAGGTAACATATTGGTTTGTGTAAAGGATATTATCCATGAATTCCTGAATTTCAGCAGCTGATAAGCCCATAGTCTTACCAACTCCCCAGGCCCCAAAATTATAATAAAACGCAGATGCTATAGCCAGGGTCATAGTTCCAATCACTACCATTCCAGCACCAGGTACCAGAACAACCCTGTAGGGTTTTTTAGCCGTAATTGAGGCAAGAGCAAAAATAGCTATTGCCATAGTTACCCAACCAAAAATATGAAACCGAAACATCCATATCCAATACCACAAATCTTCATTAATTGTGGTAAAGTCTGATGCAACAATATACTCACCAATATGGTGTGGTGAAAGTGCCCAACCACCCCATAATAAAATGGCTGCAAAAATAAATGCCCAAGCTGTAAATTTAGTTTCGAAATCTTTTTTCATTGTTTAAAAATTTAAAATTCAATTCTTTACTATATAGAATTATAAAATAGCTATTTTAATATTCTGGTATTTATCCAATCTCTTATTACCAACAGGAGTTTAATTTAACAAAAATAAATATCCACATATTTTACTATAAAGCGTATATTATTGCTTAAATTAAAATACCGTTGCAAATAATGTACCTATGTCATTGCATAGTCTTTAACTTCCGCTAGTTTATGTAGAGATACTTGCATATCACTGTCAATAAATACGGCATGGTTGGTAGGGATCTCTTTCCATAAATTCCTGTCATCTGTCAACATTTCCGACGAAATTAATGCGGCACTTCTTTTAACGATA
>NZ_JBATGR010000447.1:0-4550 GCF_049665975.1 Eudoraea sp. | reverse complement strand
AACTTAAATCTATCACAGGCAAATCTGCCAGTCGCTTTATGCGCCAGTACAGACTTAGGAAGGCGAAAGAAATGTTAGCGGACAATGTAGCAACCGCATCAGAAATAGCCTATCGTGTAGGTTTTAGTAGTCCTACTTACTTCAATACATGTTTTCGCATCTACTACGGCTACTCACCTGGTAAAGCCAAGTATAGGAACAAAGACGCTGATCCGGAAATTTCAACTAAGGAATTAGTAATGGAGGTTAGTAAGCCTCCCTTGACAAATACATATGACAAAGTGGGGGATAAACCTTTCAAAAAAAGGTTTGTTTTAGTTCCTGTGTTAGTTTCCGTACTTCTATTTCTAGTTGTTTATATCCTTTATTTACGTTTTGATAGTGCCGATTCAACCCAGACTATCTCAATATCAAGTACAGATAAATCTATAGCTGTACTTCCCTTTAAGAATTATAGTGGCGACCCTGAAATGGATCCATTTTGTGAAGGCATGACTGATGAGGTTATCTCGAGGCTTACCAAAATCAAATCCTTTACCAAGGTAAGTTCCAGAACATCCATATTGCCCTACAAGGAATCCGGAAAAAGTATGCCGGAGATTGCCAGTGAACTTGGGGTTACCCATATTCTGGAAGGTAGTTTTCAAAAATCCGGAGATAAAATAAAAGTAAACCTTCAGTTGATTGATGGCTCTTCGGATAATCACTTTTGGGCCGATGAATATACCGGAGATTGGAATAGTGATGACATTTTTAAGATTCAGGCAGAGGTAGCAGAAAATGTTGCAAGAAACATGGACGTTCAGATTTCAGATAGTGAACAAGAGGGTATTCAAAAAATACCTACAAATAATCACCAGGCCTATACAAACTATGTTCTAGCACAATCTCAAAAATATAAGTTCAGTAGAATATCCATCCAGAACGCAATACCACTATTCAATAAGGCAATTGCATTAGATTCATCCTATGTTGATCCCTATATTGGTCTTGCAGACACCTATATTATGGGTGGTCTTGTTTGGGGTGTATTCAAGGAACAGGAAGCTTGGAGAAATGCAAAGGGTCTATTGCAAATTGCACGTGGGTTAGATCCTTCCAATGAACAAATTGAAGCCGAGCTAAATGCAGGGTATTTTTACTTTGATTGGAATTTTGAATTGGTGGAGAGCTATTACCAAAAAAGGCTTGAAAATTTTGTTTATGACAGAACTCCGGCCATCGATGCAGACTTTGCAAATAAAACGGGAAGATATGAAGATGTCCTTTCAACAATGGACAAGAATATTGCTAGGGATCCATCAGTAGGTGTTTTTTATACTTTTAAGGGTCAGGCATTAATGTTACAAGGTAAAAAGGAAGAAGCTACGGACATCTTGAAAACTACTGATCCCCTTTATAGTGATGATTGGTTTTATTTAAGGGAGTCAACCAAATTGCATTATTATTTGGAAAATTATAAGCCCTTCGAAGATCAATTGAAAAGATTAATGGTTAATTTCTCCGATCGTCCTCCTTTGCTATTTTGGCTCAATGCGGTGCATGACCATATGAATGGTGACTATGAAGGTGCTCTAAGCAATGTAAAGGAGTTACAAAAAAGCTATGAAAACGAAACCTCGGGCAGCCCGGCATGGTTTATTGCGCTATATTACTGCACACTCCAGGATTATGATAAAGCGTTTATTTGGCTTCAAAGGTCTTATGACCGGCATGAGGTTGAACTTACCTGGTTCCGTGAGGAACCCTTATTGATCCCGCTAAAAAATGATCCACGCTACAAAGTTCTTTATGACAAAATAGGTTTTTCCAAATTAAAGTAATCCTCAGTTGAAAAATAGGTTATCCCAAAACCTTATCCTCATATATCTAATAATCCCAAATTAAGGTAAGAAATATGTCTTACTGCAACATGTTTTATAGGATTACAATTATGTTGCATTAAAACCCGGGAAGTACTATAGCAATTGCAACATACTTACTATGTCCTCCTCCCGGAATTAGACCATCTTTAATATTCAATTAATCCTTTAATATTTATAGAGATGAAAACAAAACCATTTTATCAGTTAATATTTTTACTAATTCTTTTTACCACAGGCTGCTCTGACGATGATGCACCCGTTGTGGTTGAAACAGCAACAATTGATTTAATCAACAATACATTTCCCGAATATCAGGCAGAGATTCAGGAAACATTGGATGATTTATTCCAGAGCATTCAGGACAAAGATGCAGACAAGCTTATCTCCTTCCATGTTTATGGCCCTAAATTCACAGAATTTATCAATGGCGGATTAAGGGTAGGTTCTGCTGAGAACGAAGCGGCCGAAAGAGGGTTGGTCGACGCTATATCTGGATTCGAATATGATCTGAACGATTTAAAAATAGATGTTTATGGAGAAGTCGCCAAAGTAACCTTTCACGCAGATTTCAGACCGGTCATTGGAGGCGAAACATATCAAAATAATGCTCAAATAACCTTGCTATTTGTTAGGATTGATGGGTTGTGGAAAATAACACATGAACATAATTCGCCACTTAATATTGGAGCAGAGGGTAAAACAGTTTTATAAGGGTAAGTAGACGATTTAAATTTTATAACAAATCCGCTACTCGTTTTAAAAATCAATAAATCATGTTTAAATATTTTGATATGAAAAAAACAGTTAAACTAGTAAGTTTGGTTAGTATTTTGTGTTCCATTGTATTGTTCCCATCCTGTTCTAAAGACAATACTTCTTCCCCGGAGCCAATAGCGACACCGGAACCAACATCAACACCTATAGCCGCTGACAGAAGGGAAACTTTTATATTTTCATCAAATGGAGTAAGTATAACGGGAAAAATATTCATACCCAGCGAATATGAGAATAATAAAAACCTACCCGCAATCTATTTATTTGATTTTCCTGAAGAACTTTCCGGACTTAATCCAAATTTTCATGTCGCCACTGATGAAATTGACAAAGTGATTGGGGCAGTCAAAAATATCAGGTTGAATGCGCTGGTTATTACTATGGATGATTATAAGGACAATGATATGAGTCTCCCGGGAGACTTCGAAGAATATGGGAATATCTTTAAAAGTATGACTTCTTATGTAGATGATAATTATACCAGCAACCCCTCAAGAACATTCATTGCTAGAGGTAATGAAGCTAATATGGTACTAATGACTCTTTTTTTTGAAGAATCAGAAGTTTCTGTATTCCAAAATTTCATAGCTACGGATGCTCTTCACGTGGGTGATATGCAGGCGTTGCTTGAAAATGGAGGTATTCCCCAAGAAAATGAAAACAAAAAACTTCATTATTCAAATACTGATGAGGCTAGGAATGCTGCAATGATAAATGCCATTAGGGAGCAAGAATTACCTTGGTTAGAATTTGAATCCGTTACTTATCCAAATATGACATTCGAAGATGGATATAGGACTGCATTTGAAGATGGAATAAAGTATATTTTTGAAGACTAATGTCTTTGGACGAATAGGGGAATGTCTAATAGACCGAGTTTTATTCTGGTTCCAGTAGAATCCGAAAAACCGCTTAGCAGCTAGCCTTCATTTAGACTGAATATAGACTAAACAAATTCTTTTTAAAAGTTCATCTATAGTTCTTGTCTAGCAGAATAATTACGAACCTATGATCCTTCATCAAGAAGGAACATATACCTGGGACTATTAACGTTTCATGATCTCCCCCTGATTTTTCAACAATCTTAATATCATAAATTATGAAAACAATTATTAAATTCTTATTTACGCTTTTAATTTTATTTGCATTTTCCTGTAGTCAGGAATCCACGCAAGATCCACTTCCTACTGATTTGGATGGTGTTTCGGCAAAGGCATCTAGTAAACAAACGGCAGATATATTTATCCCTCCACCCCTAGGGACACCCCCACCCAACCTGGATGTAATAGGGACAGCAACTTTACATAGAAATAAAAATGGCATTACGGTTAATTATAAGGCTACCGGTTTATACCCGGGGGCCTATACCATATGGTGGGTCATCTGGAACAATCCTCTCGAATGTATTGGTGGTGATTTATGTGGCGAATCCGATTTTGGAACTCCAGGCGTGGATGTCGATGTAATGTATGCTGGCGGACACGTTGTGGGTAATAATGGGAAGGGCAATTTCTCAGCACACTTGAATGCCGGTGATGAAACTCCAGAATCAATGAACGTGCCTTTTGGACTTCCCTTGGTCGAAGGTGGTGGCTTACAAGTTGGGAAAACTTTTAGTGCAGAAGTTCATGTTGTTTTAAGAACCCATGGTCCTGCAGTTCCTGGTTTGGTCAATGAACAAATTAGTTCCTATGCAGGCGGGTGTGATACGCCATTCGACATTCTGCCTTTCACGGAGTATCCTGACGAAATTGGTCAATGTGCGGATATAGCTGCTGCCATTTTTGCACCTGTAAATTAAAAGAAGCTAACAAATTTGATAGCAAATAATAAAAGCCGAGGCCACACGCTTCGGTTTTTTGTCTTGTTGTAAACTTAGAAGGAGTTTTTGGAAGAACGATACGCTTAGAC
>NZ_JBATGR010000446.1:0-3470 GCF_049665975.1 Eudoraea sp. | reverse complement strand
GCGCAAGAGTTCATCACTATATAGAAGGATTTTCTCAGGATCCTGATGATTTCTAGCGAGACCAAATAACAACCGCAATCGATCTTTTTCATCAAAGTTGCCTGAATTGTAAACCGTTTGAAGACTGTCCGCAACAACCTGATTCTGACCATACACGGCCAGGCTAAAAATTAAAAAAAAGCCCAGTGCTAAACAGATTTTTAATTTGATTAAACTTTTTAGGATATAAAAGTTTGCCGTCAGCATGGATAAGCAGTTAATTTGCCATGTTTATTGATAAGATCTAATTTTAGGATCTATAGTAAATGTACCCTCCTTGTCGGTTACAGTAAATTTTATTTCGTATATTTCTTGAATATATGTATACCTCTCTACGGGCCTCTTTTTTATAGTACCAGCAAACAGTGTCTTAACAATTCCTGACTTTGTTGTGAATGATTGAGGTTGAGATGTGGGCGACTTTCTTTTTAAAATTATTTCCCCTGATATATGATTTATGGCGATGATCTTGACTTCATCCGATGGGTTACTGCTTGAAACCGCATCCCAGATAATTCGGTCTCCTCTTCTCACATGAGTTGTAAAATGTTTGTTCGAAATACCTTTAGGCTGATTAAAATGAGCATACTTATTTAAGCTGTCATTATTAATATCAATGTTGTCTTTTTTAATTTCTTTAGTATCCACATAAAGCGTTACTACATGTAATTGACCACAAGACATAAAGCTTATAATGGCCATTAACATCAAAATTTGACTTGCTGTTTTCATAATAGTGTTCTTTAATTGGTTAATTGAGTGAAATCTATTGGGTATTCTGATCCTTCTCCAATACCCGTATTTTAAGTGCTTTTGCACTTAGTTTGCCAACTCTACAGGCCTGATATCCCATGGGGGGAATTTTACTCTTAATATAATGAATTTCAGCAACTTCGTGAAATTATTCAGGATGAATGTGCTATTTTATTGTCCGAAAGTAGTATTTTTCTTATCCGAAGAACCTCTGATTTTCATACATCAGTATCTTATCTTTCTTTCAAAATGAATTCTGTGGGATACATGCCCCTATAAACTATACTCCTAAATTCAGGTTTTATACAATTAAACTTCTATCTCATGTCCCTGAACGGCCAATTCAATTGGGAAATCATAGGTATGGGTGTTTATAAATTTTTTAAAAATTTTGGTTCTGTCTTTATCGGTGTGCGCAGGATCGTGATGGAACATTACCAAACTTTTAACCTTTGCTCTCGCGGATAATTCCGCAGCAATTTCCAATGAACAATGACCCCACCCTACTTTGTTTTCATATTCCCCCGGGCTGTATTGAGAATCGTGTACAAGCAAATCTGTATTCTTGCAAAGATCAAAACCGGAGATCCATTTATCTTCCTTGTATAATTGGGGGCGACACAATATGGGTTCATGATCGGGGATATAGGTAACTGACTTGGATCCAACCTGGATTCTAAACCCAACAGTTGGGCCGGGATGACTAACAAATTTAGAAGTTATTAAAAACTTCCCAAGCTTAAATGGCTTGTTTGGCAATTAGTGTATGACCAGTTTACAGGGAATATCCCTCAGCATTATAGGAAAAAGAGGAGGAGATAAAAATCTGTTCAATCTATCTTTTAAGGGATAGGAACTGCCGCCGGGACCCCAGATATGAACCTCTTTTTTAGGGTCGAAAATGGGTTTAAAAAACCCCAACCCCTGTATATGATCCATATGTAAGTGAGTTAGCAAAATATCTATCCGATCTGAGGTATAGTAACTGTCAAAATCTATATTCAAAATCCCTGTACCCGCATCCAGGATAAGTCTTTCCTCCCCTGCTATTAGCTCAATACAGGGGGTATTGCCGCCAAGTTTTTGTGTTTCTTTGGACGAGGTTGGATATGCGCCGCGGGTTCCATGTAGCTTAATTCTCATATCTTGAGATTATTATCCCAAAAAATTGCTAAAGCTCCTGAAAACTCCTTAGATCTGCCAACAATAGGAATGGAAGTAACGGAGATTTTAAAAGATTTACCTTCCAGGCTTTTTATCCAGAAGGTCTTATGGGCGGGAACGTGCGATTTTATTGTGCTCACAAGCGGAAGTTCATCCGGCGGAATTGCTTTACCATTTTTGTCATGCGGGTGAAACGCATTCCCCCAGTCTCCAACCCTCATTTCTCCTGTATCCTGGAAGCGCTTTCCCAGGATTTTTTCAGCCGGTTCGTTATAAAATATCAGCGTTCCTTCCGGATCTACTATAAAGACAGGGACTGAAAGACAATCTGCCAATTGCCTGCTTAAAATAATTTCAATTTCATGTGCTGACATAGGCGGACAAGTTTTTCGGGAGAACTCTCTTAAATATATAAAAAAAAATCGGTTTTATTCTATAATGTACGCAAGAATAAACTGCTATTAATAGGAATATAGCTCGGGAGAAAGGAATCGTTAACAAGATAGTAATTTCATAATTTTATCCCTAAGTAAAAACCATAGAAAGTCTATGGTTTCTATGTATAGTGACCTATTGTTAATTGATAAGTGTTTTATGGAAACTGAACAAAAGAGAGCTGATCGCAATTAAAATTGAGGCAATATAAGATTGAATATTTATAAGAATCCCGTTATAAGAATATAAAAAAAGCCCCGGAAGTGATCCTAAATTTATATTTAATTTAGGGCACTAAATTCTTTTAAGGACGAACACCTGGATTTATTGTCCAGGCAAACCCTTTTTTTAAGAAATGAATTGGTTATTTAGGGAATTAGGGTTTTCATAGAACTAAAAAGACTTACTAATATAAGGAACATTAAGCACAAAAAGACAGCCAAATAGGCTGTCTTTTTGCATTTTAATCAAATTTAATTAAACGGAGTTTTTTAAGAATGGTCTGCAACAGTAGCTTTAGGCGCATTTTTTTTGACTGAAGCAATCCCGCTTGCCATAGAAGATGCAGATGCATACATCTGACTGTCACCTATCACTTGCCCATTAGACGCTTTTAAACTAAAATAAGGGCGTCCGTCCTTTGCCTTCTTCTTCTCGAACATTTTATCATTTTGTGAGTTTTTCCTAACGGATTCTATCCCGTTGTCACAAGCAGATTTAGAGTTATAAGCTTCACTGCTTAAAATTACCTGTCCGTTTGAAGCTTTTAGATTGAATCTTAGTTTTCCGGCTTTGTCTTTTTTAATTTCAAATTTTCCCATTGGTATGTTTTTAAATACTGTTCGTAAAATTAACGAAAAAATTGCATATTCCTTTATTATTTTAATACCTCATACAATTTTATCCTCCCTGATTGTGAATAATTTGGCATTAAAAATCGATGCTTTTATTATTCCAGATTGTTGTCCAAAATATTGTCCTGAAAAATTTGAAATTAAGCTGGATTTTTACTGCGAAGCCCATTCACAAAATACATTTTCATTTTGCCCCGGTTCTTTACTGGAATTTCTCCCCTGTAC
>NZ_JBATGR010000445.1:0-7120 GCF_049665975.1 Eudoraea sp. | reverse complement strand
TCCCATTATCACTGCACAAGAAAGTACAACTTTGATCAACTGTTTTTTCATCTGTATTTAGGACTTAAGTTCAATATCAAACAACATTTATCGTAATTTGATAGAATATTTAAATAAAATTATGTCGGTTTCGGCTTATAAAACGATGATTATCACATAATATTTTATAGTTCCGAAAATATTTTTGCCCATTTGTACAGGCAAGATTTAGTGGGACATTGTCCATTTTGATAACGGCACAAAACATATTATAGTATGGATATAAACATTTCTTTTGAATTATTAATGACTATCTTATTCTGTATCTACACTTTTTTGAACTTTAAATTAAATAGTAATCTATATAAAGTGCTCATTTTCAGTCATATTCCACTAAATTCCAAAATAATACACCCATAAATACAAGATATTTTTGAAATGCTCGTTACTTAACAAGTAATAAGACAAAATAAAGTAGATGATTAATTAGTCGCTACTTATCAATTTTGTACTAATTCTACATTACATGACAAAAATGAGAAAATTAGCTATCCTTGCCTTATTTACCCTTGTATTTAAGGTATCTGCACAGGAACAAAATAGGGTAATTACCACAGCGGTACCCTTTTTAACCATAGCAGCAGACGCAAGGTCTGGTGGCTTGGGAGATATGGGTGTTTCCACTTCCGTTGATGCATTTTCACAGCAGTGGAACCCTGCTAAGTTTGCATTTGCGGAAAGAAAGATGGGGATAGGGTTAGGTTACACTCCTTATCTGGAAAGCATTATTACGGATGTCTCCTTATTAAGTGGAAGTTTTTATAATAAAATAAACGATAGAAGTGCTTTTGCATTCAGTTTGCGTTATTTTACGTTAGGTGAAATTGAATTAAGACAATTTGCTGGAGATCCAGGCACAATAGCAAAACCCAATGAATTTTCTATAGACGGTTCATACGCGCTAAAACTAAGCGATAAATTCTCCATGGCTATTGCCGGAAGATTTATTAATTCAAATCTTAAATTACCTGAAAATGGTGATGTAGATTCACAAGCAGCAAGTTCATTCGCAGTGGATATAGCGGGTTACTTTCGCTCGAGGGAAGTTGCCTACAATAGTTTTGATGGAAGATGGAAAGCCGGCTTCAATATCTCAAACCTCGGAGGTAAAATGCAATATGATGAAGGTGGTCAAACCAATTTTTTACCTACAAATCTGGGTATAGGCGGAGGTTTTGATTTTATTTTTGATCAGGATAATGTATTGGGATTAAATTTGGAATTCAACAAACTCCTGGTGCCAACTCCTCAGGATTTTAATGGTGATGGGGTAATAGATTCTGCAGATAATGATATATATCAACAGATTGGCTTTTTTGAAGGTGTATTTAAATCATTTGGTGATGCACCAGATGGAATTTCAGAAGAACTTCAGGAGGTAACCTGGGCATTTAGTGCTGAATACGCTTATCAAAATGCTTTTATGTTTAGAACAGGGTATTTTCATGAAAGTGAATTTAAAGGATCAAGACAATTCTTTACAGTAGGAGCCGGGTTTAAATTTAAATCGGTCCAGATAGATCTTTCGTATCTCTTCTCTACTTCCAAAGTGAAGAATCCTCTTGAAAACACATTGCGATTCTCGCTTACTTTTAATTTAGGGGCGGAATATTATAACGATTAAACAAAATTAGATATCAAAAAAACCTGTCCCCGGACAGGTTTTTTTATTTAGGCAAAAAGCAGTTTTGCACAACTATCTAAAATAAAGTACATTTAGTTTTAACTCTGGTAAGCCTTGATATTTATCTCATTTTATGGAAAAACGAAAAATTTCATTTGATTTATTGATTTTTAATACTTTGGATGAGCTTTCCGAAAGTGAAAAAGAACTCATGCAAATTGCAGTGGCAGCCAGAGAAAATGCCTATGCTCCATATTCGCAATTCATGGTAGGGGCAGCAATCCTTTTGGCTAATGATCAAATTGTAATAGGTAATAATCAGGAAAATGCCTCTTATCCTTCAGGTTTATGTGCCGAGCGGGTGGCACTTTTTCAGGCAGGAGCAAAGTATCCCAAGGTTGAAATAAAAACAATTGCCATTAGCGCATCGTCTAAAACCCATAAAGTAGACAGGCCTGCAGCGCCTTGTGGAAATTGCAGACAAGCCATTGCGGAATATGAACAAAAACAAAATTCACCAATAGCTATTTTAATGATGGGGGTTTCAGGTCAAATATTTAAATGTGAATCCCTGGAGGATATCCTTCCTTTAGCATTTGGAAGTACCTACTTAAAATAATTTTTCTCTACTACTGAGGAAATTCCATTTAACTTTAAATTCATTTTTTATACTGGATATATACCTTTTTTATCATTTTTTTTTCACTATTGATTTAATGTGTATTTTTGTTTTTCCTTGATATTCCTGAACTATTCATATCTGAATTTTTCAGCAAAAAACAAGTACATTATAAAGAAAATTATTTGATGAAAAAAGTTACCAAAGAGGTATACCTAAAATGGTACGAGGAAATGTTATTCTGGAGAAAGTTTGAAGATAAACTGGCTGCTGTTTACATTCAACAAAAAGTTCGTGGATTTTTGCACCTGTATAATGGTCAGGAAGCTGTTTTAGCTGGTGCTTTGCATGCAATGGACCTTACGAAAGATAGAATGATTACTGCCTATAGGAACCATGTTCAGCCCATAGGAATGGGTGTGGACCCCAGGAAAGTAATGGCGGAATTATATGGCAAAGTAACCGGTACTTCTAAAGGAATGGGTGGTTCCATGCATATTTTTTCAAAAGAACATCGATTTTATGGGGGTCACGGTATTGTTGGAGGGCAAATACCTTTGGGTGCCGGATTGGCATTTGCCGATAAGTATTTTAAAAGAGATTCAGTAACTCTTTGCTATATGGGCGATGGCGCGGTAAGACAAGGCTCGCTGCACGAAACGTTTAATTTGGCCATGCTTTGGCAATTACCGGTCGTATTCGTTTGTGAAAATAATGGATACGCTATGGGGACTTCTGTTGCAAGAACTGCTTATACCACAGATATTTGGAAACTTGGACTTGGATATGAAATGCCTTGTGCTCCTGTTGACGGTATGGATCCAGTAACGGTGGCTGAGGAAATGAGTAAGGCTATAGAAAGAGCTAGAAGTGGTGGCGGTCCCACCTTCTTGGAAATGAAAACATATCGTTACAGAGGGCATTCTATGTCTGATGCGCAACATTACAGGACAAAAGATGAGGTTGAAGAGTATAAGAAGATAGACCCTATCAGCCAGGTTCTTGAAGTTGTTAAAGAGAAGAAGTATGCCACAGAAGAGGAAATTAAAGCAATTAATGATAGGGTGAAAAATCTTGTAAAGGAATGTGAAAAATTTGCTGAGGAGTCTGAATATCCTCCGGTAGAACAGCTTTACGATATGGTATATGAACAAAAAGACTATCCATTTGTAAAACACAAATTATAAATAAATGGCAGAAGTAATAAACATGCCCAGATTAAGCGATACCATGGAAGAAGGTACCGTTGTAAAATGGTTGAAAAATGTTGGTGATAAGATTGAAGAGGGCGATATCTTGGCTGAGATAGAAACAGATAAGGCGACCATGGAATTTGAATCATTTCACGAAGGTACCCTGTTACATATTGGCATTGCTGAGGGAGATGGAGCACCGGTTGATACGCTATTAGCAATAATAGGTGACGAAGGTGAAGATATTACTTCCTTATTAAACGGTAACCAGGGAACATCAAATAATAAAGTTGAAGCAGGGGAAGACACAATAACACCTGAGAAAACAGAAGAACCTGCTGTAAAAGCAGAAATTAATATTTCAAGTGAAATATCTGAAGACGTTGAGATTATTAAAATGCCGCGTCTCAGTGATACCATGGAAGAAGGCACAGTTGCTGCTTGGTTAAAAAAAGTAGGAGATGAAGTGGAAGAGGGCGATATACTGGCTGAGATTGAAACTGATAAGGCAACCATGGAATTTGAATCCTTTTACTCGGGGCAACTTCTTTATATAGGAATTCAGGAAGGCGAATCGGCACCGGTTGATGAAGTATTGGCTATAATTGGCCCGGCCGGGACTAATGTTGAGGCAGTATTGAAGGCTAAACCTACTTCAAAAACGGAAACAGCTACGACTACTGAAACAGAGAAAATAGCTCCTCAGGAAGCAACAAAAAAAGCGGAAAAATCATTAAACTCTGGACAGCGGATATTTGTTTCTCCATTAGCCAGAAAAATTGCTGCGGAAAAAGGAATAGATCTTATGGCTGTTAAGGGCAGTGGAGATCATGGTAGGATTGTTAAGCGGGATGTAGAAAATTTTATGCCATCAAAGGATGTTATTGCTCCTGCTGCGGTGGCTGAAACCAAAACAACTTCAGAGAGTCAGGTAACTACACCGCAAATCCTTCCAATTGGGGAAGAACATTTTGAAGAGGTAAAAAACTCTCAGATGCGTAAGGTAATAGCCAAACGATTGAGTGAATCTAAGTTTACGGCTCCTCATTATTATTTGATGATTGAGGTTGATATGGATAATGCCATGGCTTCAAGAGTAAAGATTAATAGTCTTCCAGACACCAAAGTTTCATTTAATGATATGGTAGTCAAGGCTTGTGCCATGGCACTTAAAAAACATCCCCAGGTGAATACCTCGTGGAATGGGGATACTACCAGATATAATCAGCATATTCACGTTGGTGTAGCTGTTGCTGTCGATGAAGGTTTGGTAGTGCCCGTATTAAAATTTACCGATCAGATGAGTTTGACGCAGATTGGTACTTTGGTAAAAGATTTAGCAGGAAGAGCTAGAGTTAAAAAATTAACTCCTGCCGAAATGGAAGGAAGTACTTTTACGGTTTCTAACCTTGGTATGTTTGGTATTCTTGAATTTACATCAATTATAAATCAACCTAATTCTGCTATTCTCTCAGTGGGTACTATCGTTGAAAAGCCCGTTGTTAAAAACGGCCAAATAGTTGTTGGAAATACAATGAAGATTAGTCTGGCGTGCGATCATAGAACGGTAGATGGTGCTACAGGAGCCCAGTTTTTACAGACCCTAAGGGCCTATCTGGAGAATCCGGTTACGATGTTAGCATGATAAATAAAACCATTTCTTGAAAAACAGTCTCATTATACATAAAATAAGGTATCCGAAATTCTTAGGATACCTTTTGTTATTTAGAATCGAAATGAAGCATGCATTTGTATTTTTAGCATTATTGTTTTTAACGGCATGTGGTTCGTTAAAAAAAACGCAATCCGGTAATACCCCTGCGGGCCCTGACGGACTTAAAGGAAATTTGGGGAGTACTATAGTAGATAGCACCAGCGTGCTCGAAATAATGAATTTTTTAGCCTCGGATGATTTAAAAGGAAGGGATTCCGGAAGTGAAGGGATAGAGAAAGCTGCAGAATTTATAGAAGGTATTTTTGTTCAAAACCGATTAATGCCCTATTTCGAAACTTTTAAGGATACAATAGCCAATTTTCAAAAGCCGGCTTATAATATAGTTGGTGTTCTGAAAGGAACCGATAAGAAACTTCAAAATGAATATATCATAATTGGAGCTCACTATGATCATATTGGCATATTAACAGCCGAAAATGGAGATACAATAGCCAATGGCGCAAATGATAATGCCTCCGGAACCACTACTGTCCTGGAATTGGCCAGGCATTTTGGAGCTTCTAAAAGTAATAAAAGAAGTCTCATTTTTGCACTATTCAGTGCCGAAGAGAAAGGTTTATTAGGATCCAACCATCTGGCTAAAAAATTAAAGGAAGAAAACCTTAACCTTTATCTGATGCTTAATTTCGAGATGATAGGCGTTCCAATGGTCGACAAGGATTATATGATTTATGTTACCGGTTATGACAAATCCAATCTTGCAGAAGAAACAAATAAATATGCGAATAAGAATTTGGTTGGCTTTTTACCCAAAGCCAAAGAGTTTGGGCTTTTTCAGAGATCTGATAACTATCCTTTTCACAACGAGTTTAATATTCCGTCACAGACTTATTGCACTTTTGATTTCACTAATTTTAATTTCTATCATAAGGTAGGTGATGAGTTGGACCAGATGGATTTTAAACATATGGCCCGGGTAATAAATGATATGATACCTGTTTTGGAAGGATTTTCAAATTCCCCCGAAAAAGAAATAAAGTATTATTAAATGGCAAATGTTATAATTACAGGGTCTAGCAGGGGTATAGGATACGAATTAGCCCGTCTTTTTGCCCAAAGCGGACATAAGGTTTTAGCGCTTTCCAGAAATGACAAGCCAATTGTGGAATTAGATGAAGTTAATATTACTGCATTTCCTTTTGATATTACTAAAGGCGAAGATTTTGAAAAGCTTGAAAAATTTTTAGAAGGTGATTGGAAAACGGTAGATATTCTTATTAATAATGCCGGGCAATTATTGAACAAACCTTTTCTCCAGACCACGAGAATTGAATTTGAGAAAATATATAAGGTCAATGTATTTGGTGTTGCGGAACTTACAAGACTACTTATTCCCAAGATGACCTCAGGAGGACATGTAGTTACCATTAGTTCAATGGGTGGTGTACAGGGTAGCGTTAAATTCCCCGGGCTTTCGGCCTATAGTTCCAGTAAAGCCGCAGTTATTACACTAACCGAATTATGGGCTGAAGAATTTAAAGAAACTGGACCTTCGTTTAATGTGCTTGCCATTGGAGCAGTCCAGACAGAAATGTTAGAAGAGGCTTTTCCGGGGTATAAAGCACCTATATCGGCAAAGGATATGGCAGATTATATTATGGATTTTGCATTAAAAGGTCAGCGCTATTACAATTGGAAACTATTACAGGTAAGTAGTACTACCCCTTGATTTAGGGAATATTTTAATTCTTAAATTTATTTTGTCTCTTTTGCTTTACAAAAAAGATCTTTATTGCAGGGCTAAAAACAATAAAAACTATTTTTACTTCAATGAACGCAACATTGTTAAAATACCTTCCTGAGAATGCGGTCACGCCTTGTCTTGAACTTATAAAGGCAAATGATGTAAACCTAAAAATAGTTAACCAGAGGGTAACCCGCCATGGAGATTATCGCCTCATGCCCGATGG
>NZ_JBATGR010000444.1:0-8423 GCF_049665975.1 Eudoraea sp. | reverse complement strand
TGAGCATAGCATCACCGTATGAGTAAAATCTATACCCTTCAAGTATTGCTTCTTTATAAGCCCTTTTCAACAGATCATGGCCCATAAATGCTGAAACCATCATTAAGAGGGTAGATTTTGGAAGATGGAAATTAGTTACCATGGCATTAGCAATGCTGAAGTCATAAGGTGGAAATACAAATTTATTTGTCCAGCCATCATAGGTATTCAGAGTATGCTCAGATGAAACAGCACTTTCCAGACCTCTCATAGCGGTTGTTCCAACAGCACATATTCTTTTCTTCTTAATTTTAGCACTATTAACAATCTCTGTGGCTTTCTCATCAATCACCAATTCTTCACTATCCATTTTATGCTTGGAAAGATCTTCTACCTCTACAGGGTTAAAAGTACCCAAACCTACATGAAGTGTGAGTTCGGCAAATTGAATTCCCCTTATTTCCAGTCGTTTTAACAAATGTTTGGAAAAATGTAGTCCTGCTGTAGGTGCAGCCACAGCGCCTTCGTGTTTCGCATATATAGTTTGATAACGCGACTCATCTTCCGGTTCCACTTCCCTTTTAATATATTTTGGAAGAGGTGTCTCACCCAGTTCTCTTAATTTTCTTCTAAAATCGGTATACGACCCGTCATAAAGAAAGCGAAGTGTTCTTCCCCTTGAAGTAGTATTGTCAATAACTTCAGCCACCAAATTTTCATCTTCTCCGAAGTAGAGTTTATTCCCTATTCTTATCTTTCTGGCAGGATCAACCAAAACATCCCATAATCTTTGCTCTTCATTTAGCTCACGAAGTAAAAAAACTTCTATTCTTGCTCCTGTTTTCTCTTTATTACCGTATAACCTGGCCGGAAACACTTTGGTATTATTAAGAACCATTACATCTCCTTCATCAAAATAATCAATAAGATCCTTGAACATTTTATGTTCAATTTTACCAGTATCCTTATGAACCACCATTAATTTGGATTCATCTCTGTGCTCTGCAGGATATTCTGCCAACAGGTCTTTTGGTAATTCAAAACTAAAGTGTGATAATTTCATACGTACGTATTAATTCGCCTTTTTGGCGGCTGCAAATATACAATCCTGAAGTAGGGCTTGTCAAGTAAAAGTGATATTAAATACTTTTATAAATCTGTAATACTAAATCCCAGTTGTTTCAGATCTTTCCAAAAATCCGGGTACGATTTGGATATTACCTCCGCCTCGTTAATGACTATTGCAGTTTTTAAAGCCAATGGAGCAAATGCCATTGACATTCTATGATCATTATAAGTATCAATTGCCACCTCCGAATTTATTTTATTTGAAGAATCCAAAGTAAGTGTCCTGTCGGTAACTAATACTTTAGCCCCAAGTTTGGAAAGTTCATTTTTTAATGCAAGCAGCCTATCTGTTTCTTTTATTTTTAAGGTATGTAAACCGGTAAGATGACATCCAATTCCTAATCCAAAACAGGTAACGACCACGGTCTGTGCTAAATCAGGGGCATTTGCAAGATCGTATTCAAGATCAGCTATTTGATTGGTTTTAATTTTAACCAGCGTAATACTATCTGCTTTAAATATGGTTTTAACACCAAAATCTTTATATAGTTCCTTAAGAATACTATCGCCCTGCAAACTATCTTTTCTATAGGACGACAATCTAATTTCCGTCCCTATTTCACATAGTGCAGTAATACTGTAAAAATATGAAGCCGAACTCCAGTCAGATTCCACTGTTATGGAAATTTCACCTACATGTTTTTTTGGATTCACACGCACCGTATTTCCTTTAAAAGAGCTCCCTATCCCAATTTGTTCTAACAAGCCCAATGTCATTTTAATATAGGGAACAGATGTAATATTCCCTACCAGTTCCAATACCAGCCCATGCTCCAAACTTGGAGCAATAAGTAATAATGCAGAAATGTACTGACTACTAATATCTGCAGGAAGGCTCACCTCAGATTTATGGAGGGATTTTCCTTTTATTCGCAATGGGGGATAATCCTCATTTTTCAAATAATCGATATCCGCTCCTAAATCTTTTAATGCATCAACCAATATTTTTATTGGTCGTTCCTGCATTCTCTGTGAACCGGTAAGGGTAACATTTACTCCCGCCTGAGAAGCAAAAAAGGCCGTTAAAAAACGCATAGCTGTGCCTGCGTGATGTATATCTACATTTCCTTCTTTAGCCTGAATGCCTTTCTTCATTACAGCGGCATCATCAGAATTGGATAGGTTTTTTATTGTAATACCCGGATAAAGGGCATTGAGCAACAAAAGTCTGTTAGATTCACTCTTGGAACCGGTGATTTTAATCTGGGATTTCAGGAGATTGTCTGACGGGCCGGAGAGGTGTAATTTCAAATTGGTATTATTTTTAAAGCGAAGCCAAAGATACTACTATTTCAGTTTTTTATTATTCTGGTGCCTGTCGTGGTCTCGCTTTGCCTTTATATCCAGTTTACGGTCAAAAGCTTGCTGCAGATCAATGCCGGTCTGGTTTGCCAGACATAGTACAACAAAAAGAACATCGGCTAATTCCTCTCCCAGATCCTTTTCTTTATCCGATTCCTTTTCACTTTGTTCTCCGTACCGCCGGGCTATAATACGAGCCACTTCCCCTACTTCTTCAGTAAGCTGAGCCATGTTGGTCAATTCATTAAAATAACGAACGCCATGATCTTTTATCCAATTGTCAACAGCTAACTGTGCATCTTCAATTTTCATAAGTCTTTATTTTTTGTGTCAATTATTATGGTAACCGGGCCATCATTTATCAAGGCCACTTTCATATCGGCGCCAAAAACACCTGTGCCTATCTGTTTCCCTAAATCTGTTTCCATCTGATGTACGAAAGCTTCATAGAGAGGAATAGCAATATTGGGCTTTGCTGCCCTTATATAAGAAGGTCTGTTCCCCTTTTTGGTTGCAGCATGTAATGTAAACTGACTTACCACAATTGCCTCTCCCTTGGTTTCCAATAGTGATTGGTTCATCACTCCAAGGGCATCATTAAATATTCTTAAGTTTACGATTTTCTTTGATAGCCATTCAATATCTTCCCGGGAATCAGAATCTTCAATTCCCAATAATACCAAAAAACCCCATCCAATTTGAGAAATTGTTTTGTTATTTACAACAACACTTGCGGATGATACTCTTTGTATTACAGCCCTCATACTTCTTCGTAATTGTCCATTCTATAGGTATCTTCATCACCGGTGACAATCTGAACATAACTGCGATACCTGCTCCATGAAACCTCATCATTATCTAATGCTGCCTTAACCGCACATTTTGGTTCATCCATGTGCAGGCAGTTATTAAACTTACAGTTGCCCTTCAGTCTAAAAAATTCAGGAAAATAATCTCCTATCTCATACTTGTCCATATCCACCATACCAAAGCCTTTAATCCCAGGAGTATCTATAATCCTGGCTCCGAAATTCAAGTCATACATTTCTGCAAAAGTCGTGGTGTGTTGTCCCTGAAAGTGCTGATCAGAAATTTCGGTAGTCTTTAAATTTAACTCAGGTGCTATGGAATTAATAAGTGTGGATTTTCCCACTCCTGAATGCCCCGCAAACATACTTGTATGTTCCTTCATCAAGTCTTTTACCATATCGACATTCTTTCCTGTTTTTGCAGAAATTCCAATACACGTATAGCCAATTTCTCGATACAAGGCAGCTAAATACTTTACTTCTGTTAACTCATCCTCATTATACATATCTATTTTATTAAAAAGGAGTACTGTTTTAATATCATAGGCTTCGGAGGTTGCTAGAAATCGATCAATAAAAATAGTATAGGTTCTTGGATTCTTAAGCGTAACCAATAAAAAAACCTGATCAATGTTAGCCGCTATAATATGTGTTTGTTTCGAAAGTTTAACCGATTTTCGAATTATATAATTCTTGCGATCTTCTATTTTAGAGATAACACCATTTGTTTCATCGCCAATTTGCTCAACTTCAAATACAACCAGATCGCCCACAGCAATTGGGTTAGTACTCTTAATTCCCTTCATTCGGAACTTCCCCTTAATACGGCATTCATAAATATCTCCCTCGTCAGTTTTTACTGTGTACCAACTACCGGTAGATTTATAAACAATTCCAAGCATAAATGTTTGTATTTCAATACAAAGAAACAATAATACTTTAATTTGGAGTGGTATATTTTACCAGCAAAGGCCAAAAAACCATTAATCTTCAAAAGGTTTTATCAAAAAAAATTAATACAATAAAAAAACCCGGTATTTTTACCGGGTTTTTTTATTATTAGCTTAACCTATTAGTCCTTAAAAATTACTCTACCCCCGGCCAGAGTTGTTTTATTTACATCTTTTGGATTTCCATAAACATATACATCACCTCCTGCTTTTACATTGACATCTAATTTTTCTGAGGCGTAAAGTTCTGCCTCTCCACCTGCTGAAATTTTTATACTTGTTACCTCTGTTAACAATTCCCTGCCTTCAAATACTCCACCGGTATTTATAACAATTATTTGATTTTTTGCTAATCCGGATGCCTCAATTATACCTCCGGTGACCGCCTTCATTTCCACATCCCTTACATCCATTCCAATTTTAATATGTGATCCTTACTGGGCTCTTATCTCAATCTTCTCCTTTTCGACGAGTTCATTACAGACAATTTTAGCCCCTTCATTTCCGTCTATAGTTCGCAAATCTGTGTAATATACCTCAACAAAGGTATCTTCCCCCTGGAACTTTTTATCGAGCTCCATACGTAATTTTAAAACACCGTTTTTATTAACAAATTTGATATCGTAAACGTTATGCCCTTTAATAATAATACGGTTATCATCAGACTTAATAAGATTTACTTCAATTAGATCATAAACTTTTATTTCCCGGAAATCGCCAACTTCTTTGTCAAGCATGGTTTGCGTAAAGCCATAAAAGGCAATAAGAAACATGCAAAACGACATTATTTTTTTCATAATATTTGCGTTACTAGTTTTTTTAAAGACAACGTTATTCTTCTTTTGTTACACTTTTAGTGCCAGATTAAATATAAAGTCATTAATAGAATTTAACCTCTATTTCTTTAAGGTCACGGCATTTATTATCTTTTCCTGATGATTTATTGATTCCTGGTGTATAGCCTTAAACATTCGAAGCACAAATTCTTCACTCAATCCTTTAGATTCACCTTCGAGTATCATTTTGCCTAATATTGCATTCCATCGGTTCGTTTGAAGAACGGCAACATTACGTTGTCTTTTCAATTCACCTATTCCATCTGAAACTTTCATTCGTTTACCAAGGGTTTCAATAAGCTGATTGTCAATAATATCAATTTGAGTCCGCAGATTATTAATTTTTTGGTTGTATTCTGCTTCCTCATCTGTTTCCTTTCTAATCTTTAAGTCTTCCATGATTTGCACCAATTTTATAGGAGTAACCTGCTGTGCCGCATCGCTCCAGGCATTATCCGGATCGTGATGTGTTTCAATCATTAATCCATCAAAATTCAGATCCA
Organism: Eudoraea sp.; assembly: GCF_049665975.1. Lineage (GTDB taxonomy): Bacteria > Bacteroidota > Bacteroidia > Flavobacteriales > Flavobacteriaceae > Eudoraea. Next base: position 2,916 of record NZ_JBATGR010000444.1, on the reverse strand, counting down.
GTGCGGTCTGTGAAATATCAAATATCAATTCCCTGTTACCACTAATATGTGAGGGGTCATTAATCAGAGGGAGATCGGGAAATTTAGTCTGTAATTCTATTGCCATTTGCCATTCCGGGATATTTCGGTATTTAGTTTTTTCATAGGTAGAAAAACCTCGGTGTATAACTCCAAGTTTCTTAATATTAGCCTTTGACAAACGCTCTACTGCACCTAACCATAAAGCAAGGTCAGGGTTTACCGGGTTTTTAACCAGGACAATTTTGTCTGTTCCTTCCAAAGCATCAGCAATTTCCTGAACTATAAATGGACTTACTGTAGAGCGTGCACCTATCCACAACATATCCACATCATGTTCCAATGCAAGATCTACATGATTTTTGTTAGCTACCTCAGTGGCTGTCTTAAGTCCGGTTTCTTCTTTTACTTTTTGTAACCATTTGAGACCAATAGCTCCAACTCCTTCAAAGTTTCCGGGCCTGGTTCTCGGCTTCCAGATACCAGCACGATAGTAGTTTACATCAGTATCTTTAAGCTCATGGGCTATTCCCAATACCTGATCTTCAGTTTCTGCACTACATGGCCCTGCAATTACCAGGGGATGTGATAACTTCATATCATCTAACCATGATCTCAAATTTTTTGAATTCTCCATTATTATCTGTCTTTATTATTTTGTGGTATTCCTTTTAATATTGCTTTTATCTTATTGGTATTGTCCATTTCTTTATATATGCCTTCAAAATTATTATCAATAAGTTTTTGTTTAAAGGCTTCCAGATTCTGAATATATTCATCCAAAGTCTCTATAACATTTTCTTTATTTTGTTCAAAAATAGGGGTCCACATGGCCGGTGAGCTTTTTGCTAATCTAACCGTACTTTCGAAACCACTGCCTGCCATGTCAAAAATGTCACGCTCATTTTTCTCCTTTTCAATTACAGTTTTACCAAGCATAAACGAACTTATATGCGATAGGTGTGAGACATAGGCAATATGCCGGTCATGCGCTTCGGGATTCATGTATCTTATTCGCATTCCCAGGCTGCTAAAAATATTCAAAGCCCTTTCCTGGAGTTTAAATGCTGTTTTTTCTACTTCACAAATGATGTTTGTTTTACCATCAAACAGTTCCGAAACAGCAGCAGAGGGGCCGGAAAATTCGGTTCCTGCAATAGGATGACAAGCCAGAAAATTTCGTCTTCTCGGATGATCTGTTACTATGCTGCAAATTTCAGACTTTGTTGACCCTGCATCTATCACCAAAGTATCGTCACCTATAACATCCAATAATTTTGGAAGTTCCTTTACAATGGCATCCACGGGGATACTAACTATAACCAAATCAGCCTCCGATAATTCTTTTGAGCCTGCAATACCGTCTATAAGTTGCAGCCTAACAGCTTCTTCAAGATGGGCTTCATTTGCATCCATTCCATAGATTGATACCTCGGAATATTGGCATCTCAGGTCCCTGGCCATTGAGCCCCCGATTAATCCGATACCTACTATTATTACATTCATCTTTTTAACTTATAACCCTTTACGCTAATTGCAATTCTAAGGATATGCTTTTACTAAATTCCAGTTTTTATTTTATTCTGTTTAAAGGCTTAAAACCTGTCGATAGCCTCTTTTATCTTTGATTTTGTTACACAAAGTGAAAATCTTATATAGCCCTCCCCATTACTTCCGAAAATAGTTCCAGGTGCAATGAAAATATTTTTATCCTGTAATATTCGATCTATAAAATCTTCTGAATTCGGCGATCCCTTCGGCAGTTTTGCCCAAACAAACATCCCTACAGCATTTGGGTCATATGTGCAGCCGAGTTTATCTGCCAATTGAAACATCAACTTTCTGCGAGCTATATATATGGTGTCTAATTGAGAGAACCATTCTTTACCACTTTTTAATGCCTCTATAGCACCTTTTTGAATGCCATAGAACATTCCGGAATCCATATTACTTTTTACTTTTAAAATCGCATTTACATTCTTTTCATTTCCTAAAACCATTCCCACTCTCCAACCTGCCATATTAAAAGTTTTGCTAAGAGAATTGAGTTCCAAAGCAGTTTCTCTGGCTCCCTTAACACTTAAAATGCTCAACGGATTCTTGCTTAAAACAAAACTATAAGGGTTATCATTAACCAATAAAATGTTGTGCTTTTTCGCGAAGGCCACTAATGTTTCAAATTGGTAAGCATTTGCCGTAGCCCCTGTAGGCATGTGCGGGTAACTCACCCACATTAGCTTTACACCAGACAAATCTTCCTTCGATAAACTTTCTAAATCTGGAAACCATCCATTGTCAGCAAGCAGATCATATTGTCTTGGAACTGCTCCCACTAATTTAGTGACAGATGAATATGTAGGATAACCCGGATTGGGAATTAATACTTCATCGCCTTCATTTAAAAAAGCCATACTAATATGCATTATTCCTTCTTTGGAACCCATAAGGGGCAATATGTCAGTAGACGGATCTGCATTTACACCAAATTTCTCCTTATAAAATTTCGCTATAGCTTCTCTTAGCTCAGGGAGTCCCTGATAACTCTGGTACTGATGCGCACCCGCATGTCTTATAGATTCCTGAAAAGAAGTAATTACAGCTTCAGATGGTGGAAGATCCGGACTACCAATACCAATATTTATGATTGGCTTGCCTTCAGCTGCCATTGCCCTGACTTCACGCAATTTTTTAGAGAAATAATACTCTTCTATGGTCTGTAAGCGATTTGCAGTCTGTATCATAAACGAGCATTTTTATATTCACCTAAAACTTTGAAATCTTCGGACATGATTTCCAATAATGATTTCGCTTTAGTAAAATTATTGTGATCCATAAAAGTTATATCCACAAAAAATGCATATTTCCATGGTGTTTCAATAATCGGTAATGACTGTATTT
>NZ_JBATGR010000443.1:0-3854 GCF_049665975.1 Eudoraea sp. | reverse complement strand
CTATAGCACGTGATTGGGAATTTGTGCGGTAAAGAACAGCAAAATCACCATTTGCACGCTGGTTTTGCATTTTCTGTTCAAAAATAGAACCTGCCACATATCTTCCTTCCTCAGCATCAGTGGTGCTTCTGTGAAGTTTTATCTTGGTACACTCATCATTGGCTGTCCATACTACCTTTTCCAATTGGTTCTTGTTGTTGGCAATTATAGAATTTGCAGCATTGACAATATTATTGGTATATCGGTAATTTTGTTCTAACCTATATACAGCACCATCTTCATAGTCTCTTTGAAAGTTCAAGATATTTGTGATGTTTGCCCCTCTGAAAGAGTAAATGCTCTGGGCGTCATCGCCTACAACGCAAATGTTTTGAAAACGGTCTGCAAGTGCTTTTACTATAAGATATTGAGAGTGATTGGTATCCTGATACTCATCAACCAGAATATATCTGAACCTTTCCTGATATTTCATTAAAACTTCCGGGAAACGGCTTAATAATTCATTGGTGCGTAAAAGTAAATCATCAAAATCCATTGCCCCGGCTTTAAAACAACGGTCTACATAGTTTTGGTAAATATCTCCTAACCTGGGCCTTTTTGCCATAGCGTCTGCCTCCATTAGTTCGGGGTTTTGGAAATAGGCTTTAACCGTAATTAAACTGTTTTTGTAAGATGAAATACGATTTTGAATTTGTTTGTATTTATAAATGTCCTTATCTAATCCCATTTCTTTAATTATCGATGAAATTAAACGCTGTGAATCCTGAGTGTCATAAATGGTATAATTACTTGGATAACCTAATTTATCACCATCAAAACGCAGCAAACGGGCAAAAACGGAGTGAAATGTCCCCATCCATAAGTTTTTTACTTCAGAACTGCCAACTATACTGGCTATTCGCTTTTTCATTTCTCTGGCAGCCTTATTGGTAAAGGTTAGTGCCAGAATATTAAAGGGGTCAACACCCTGCTCCATTAAATGGGCAATTCTAAAAGTAAGAACCCGGGTTTTACCTGAACCCGCCCCGGCGATAACCATCAGAGGTCCCTCCTTGTGCAAAACAGGGCCCTTTTGAGCATCATTTAAATCATCTAAAAATGTATTCAAGCTTTAGGCATTTTATGAAGTGAATTTAGCCATAATTAACCTCATGAAAAAGTTATAAACTAATATTTATGAACTTTGACTTTGTATTGTCTGCAATTTGAATATATTTAGAAAATCTATTGAACCACATGCTAAAACACTCATTTTTTAACTTCTTATTCTGGGTTTTGTTCGGATTTACTGCTTTGCATTCACAAACAAAAGCTTCGGGTCCGGTTATTTCCGGATATGGGGAAGTTTGGAGCATAAAGAATCCTGATTTTAATACCGATATCACAAAAGAATACAAGGTGGTTTTTGATATTATGAACACTTCCGAATCATCTGATCAGCTGAATATAAGTATTGAAACCGCAGCCCGATTTTTGAATATGCACGCTCAGAGTGGTGTTCCACTTGCCAATCTTAACGTTGCCCTTGTAGTTCACAATAATGCATCTAAAGATTTACTGAAAAGTTCGGAATATAAAGTTAGATACGGCACAGATAATCCAAATGAAGAATTAATAAATAAACTTTTAAATACTGGTGTTGAGATAGTATTTTGTGGTCAATCGTCCCTTTCAAGAAATATACCTATTTCCGAAACTATTGATGGTGTTGAGTTGGCCTTATCTGCCATGACCGCATTAATACAACTTCAGGACGATGGGTTTCAACTAATAAAATTTTAATACCATGAACAAATTAATACTTATAACCGCATTTCTATCCGGAAGCATTTCTATGGCCCAGGAGCTGGACCTAACTAATGATTACAAGCTTGTTGAAGATAAGGTAATTGAATGGAGAAGAGAGATACACCAAAACCCGGAATTGTCTAATCGTGAATTCAAGACTGCGGAAAAAATAGCTGCACATTTAAACTCATTGGGCATTGCTGTGCAAACTGGTGTTGCACATACAGGAGTAGTTGGTGTTTTGAAAGGAAATCAACCGGGAAAAGTAGTAGCTCTAAGGGCCGACATTGATGCGCTGCCCGTAACTGAGCGCAATGATCTGGAATTTAAGTCTACGGTTACTTCTGAATTTCTTGGTGAAAAGGTAGGCGTCATGCATGCCTGTGGACATGATACACATACGGCAATTTTAATGGGAGTGGCTGAGGTGCTGTCCAAAAACAGAGATAAAATAAAAGGTTCAGTAAAGTTCATATTTCAGCCTGCAGAAGAAGGGCCGCCTCCGGGGGAAGAAGGTGGTGCGCTGCTAATGGTTAAGGAAGGCGTATTGAAAAACCCGGATGTAGATGCGATTTTTGGATTACATATTAATTCTGCTACCCCTGTAGGCGTCATTAGATACAAATCCGGGGGTACTATGGCATCGGCACAACGTTTTGTAATCAATGTAAAAGGCAAGCAAACCCATGGGTCTCAACCCTGGTTAGGTGTAGATCCTATTCTTATTAGTGCAAAAATTATAGAAGGGTTGCAAACAATTGTTAGCAGAGAAGCCAATCTTACCAATGAAGCGGCCGTCATCTCCGTTGGTAAAATTAAAAGTGGAGTTCGTTTTAATATTATTCCTGAAAGTGCAGAAATGATTGGTACCATCCGGACACTGGATTACGATATGCAAAAAATGATTAACCGAAGAATGGAGGAAATGGTGCCTGCAATCGCTAAGGCATATGGTGGTGAGGCCTCGATAGAAATTCGCACAAATACAGCAATTACCTATAATGATCCAGACCTTGTTGTTCAAATGTTGCCTACTATAAAACGTGTTGCCGGTGAGGTTAATGTCCAGACCCAGAATGCCGTTACCGGGGCGGAGGATTTTTCTTATTTTCAGGAGAAAGTACCTGGTTTTTTCTTTTTCTTAGGCGGCATGACTGCCGGATCTAACCAATCCTTCCCGCACCATACCCCTGATTTTCTGATAGACGATAGTGGTTTACTTCTAGGCGTAAAAACACTCACAGAAATGAGTCTGGATTACTTAAATATGTGAAATTTAATTTTTCACTGGCTTTAAACCGATCATTTATTGGATACAGTCTTTTTTAGAATACAATTAATTAACAAAGAAAGAATTGGAGAAACTTTAAATGACTTATTTTTGTGTCACATTTTAAAAGAAGGATTAAAAAACCAATTTTCTAATTAATCTAAATTCCTTATGAATAGAATTACTTTATCATTTCTCTTTTTACTTTTATTTGGTGGTGCTTTGCAAGCACAGAATAAAAAAGAACTCATAGCTCAGGTTAACAGCTTAAATGCAGAGTTGGAAAGCACAAAGGAAGAACTTTTAGAATCCAAAAAAAATGAAAAAATAAGTGCCGCAAGGGCAGATTCTTTTGAAAGTCAGTTGCAGGGCCTGCAGGAGAATAACGCTACATTACTGACTAATTTAAATAATATCACCGCACAATCTAATAACAAGTTGGATAACCTGGGCGGTGTAATGGAAAGTCTGAGAAAGAAAGAAGCGGAACTGAAATTTATTAATGACGCATTAACCAGTAATGACTCCATTTCGCTGCTCGTGCTTACCAATTTCAAGCAAACCTTGGGGGAAAATGCAAATATAAAAGTTGAACGCGGATCAGTTATTGTAATTATGGATAATGCGACTTTATTTGGAGCCAATCCTAACAACACAAAATTAGAAGCCGGAGCTACAGAATCTCTGGGTAAAATAGCAGGAGTAATTAAAGCAAATCCTGATATGGCCGTAACTCTTGAATTCCGCGCGGATGATACTCTTAGTGGGGATATTGTCTATGGAAAAGCTGCTTCTG
>NZ_JBATGR010000442.1:0-15071 GCF_049665975.1 Eudoraea sp. | reverse complement strand
GTATGACGTCGTTGCCGTTAGCAAGTAAAAATGAATACCCTGCCCAAAATACGAAGACAGCCAAAAATGGCATAAAGAATACAGCTGCACCTTTTAAGGAAAACACTACTGCAGTTATAAATGCAGCTAACATTGCGGACCACCATGGCAGAAAAAACGAAAAGACTACAGCTAAAACAAGTGTGGCTATAAAATTGAGGATTTTGATTTTCATTTAATTTGAAATTAAAGTTTGGGTGTCGATTACAGCGTCGGTTTTAATGTCGGATTGCAAAAAGTTTAAACTGTGGTAGTTGCCTGCTGCCCAATCGTCTATAAAATTATCGTAATATATACTGCCCGGATTACCGGATTGACCTCCGGGGTAAATTCCTAGAGCAGTTGGTGGTGAGCTCATCTCCACAATCATTCGCCAGGAAGGACCATGATTTTTACTGGTTGCATTCACAATGTTTCCGCCTCCCCCAATTGGCAGGTTAAACCTTGAAAATGCAGGTAAAGCCTGCAGCAAATGACCAACATAGGTGCTCTTATAGGCATTCCAGTTGTAATCTCCGTTTTCAGCTTTCCACTCCATTAAGGATTTTGCTGTTTTTTTGAAACTGATTAAAAAAAGGTCTTTAGCGATTTCAGTTTCAGGTGTCTCCACTATGTCCATAAATTCATCGTTGCCTTTGGTTTGCAGTAAGTGAATAGTTTGGTAGGTGAATGGTTTTTCCAGGGCAACATTATCTACATCGTATTCATCCCAAACCAGATCATAGAGTATGTACCACCAAGTCCTCCAAATACTTGGTCCCAATTCGTCTATATTATTGTTAAAGTCCCATGATTTTATTTCGTTGAATATGTTTAATTCTTCTTCGGTAAGGGTAGAGGTATCCATAGTTTCAAAAATAGTGGGTAGGAGTTCCGCTGCCTTAAGGTTATAATTATTATTGTGTAAATCCTTAAAATCCTGAATATTGAAAGTCTCCTTAGAATTGAAAAAGTTATTGATTACACGGTTTCTGTAGGTCTCGAAACCATCGTTAAATACATAGAACGGATAGGATTCATCTACGGGATGCTGATTTGCTGAGCTCACAAAGCCACGCTTCGGATTTTTGGTGTGGGCATTAAAGGGATGGGGGATAAAACTTTGCCAGTCGTTCTTTGGATTGCTGCCATCCATTAAAAATTTGCCTTGCCCTTTCCATTTATTGGGCAGTTTTCCCTGAACCCAAATAGCGATATCACCTTCTGTTGAGGCAAAGACAAAGTTTTGTGCCGGAGCCGTATAATGTTTGAGGGCATTAACATAATCATCATAATTCCTTCCTTTGTTGAGCTCCAAAAATGTCCTTTGATTGTTGCCCCCAATATGGCCCGACCATTTCATGGCATAACCGGCAAGTTTATTATCACCCATAAAGTTTTTATCATAAGCCACAGGGCCATGATGGGTATAACATACAGAATCAATATAAGCGGCTTTACCTTTTATTTTAATTTCTTCAACTCTAAAACTCACAGTTTTCCAATCATCACCATATCTGTATTGTTTACTTGTTTCATCTTTAAATTCAATTTTGTACCAATCCAATACATCTCTGGTAGCGTTGGTTTCTCCCCATGAAATGTGATTGTTAAATCCTGAAATTATGCCCAGAGCTCCGGGCAATGTGGCACCAAAAGCATTATGAGTTGGGGTACTTAATTGCATCACAAACCAAATAGAAGGGAGATTTAGCCCCAAATGCGGGTCGTTTGCCAAAATAGGATTTCCCGAATAAGATTTTTGACCAGAAATTGCCCAGTTATTACTACCATTATCTGGATTTGGCTTGTCTAAGGTTTTTGGAATAGAGTCGAGTGGTAATTCACTTTCCGGTGTTTCAGTCATAGGCACATCAATAAAACTCCAATCGGTTTCCTTAGGAATAATAGGGTCTATGACATCAAAAAAATCCGGATACAATAAATCAAAGCGTTCTTTCCCAAACATGCGCAGAGCATTGGTGTATTCTAAATCAGAATCTCCTCCGGCCAAATCCTTGGTCATGTACATCAATAACAAAGCAGTTTTTTTTATCGTCCATGGTTCTGGTTGATAATCGAGTAGTTTGTACTCCACAGGAAAGTCTTTAGGCTGTAATTGATTGATGTAACTATTTACACCTTCTGCATACGCCTCTAAAAAAGCTGTAGTTTCAGGGTCTTCACTGATCTTTGCAATAGCTTGGTCGGCGCCAAATCCCATTCCACGTCTACGCTGCTGACGGTCGTAGTTTAAAGCAGATTCGCCAATAAATTCAGATAAACGACCAGCGGCCGCATACGTCTGGAATTCCATTTGCCAAAGTCGGTGCTTAGCAGTAATATAACCCTGGGCCCTGTACAAATCATTTTCATTCTGAGCAAAGACATGTGGAATTAACTGAGCATCGTAATGAACGGTAACCTTGTCCTTGAGCCCGTCAATAGAAACAGTTCCAGTAATGCTTTCATCAGTTTCGTTTTGCCATACACCGGTATAGGGATTTAAAAATTTTCCGATGGGAGGAATGGAACCTAACTTGTTATTCAGGCCATAAAAAACAGATGCGGTAAGAAGAAGAGAAAGTGTAAACTTTAGATATTTCATTAGCTGAATTAATTAGGGTTATTAAAATACTAAATAAATGTGAATGCCAGCAGTAAATATTGTTTAGTATCATTTATTAAAAATGGTTTGGTATTTCCATAGTATTCAATTTAAAAAAGAAAAGTTAGTTCTCTTTTCAACTTGTAACCATCGGTCCGGATATAGCACATACCTCTGAGTATTTTTAATAGTTCTAAAAAAGTGAATTAGTGCTTCAGCTTCAAAGAATATTAAGATGCCCTGATGTCATTTTAAATGAGCCAATTTTCGCAAAATAAATTACCTATAGGAGTTCAGAATGGGTCATAGTTATTTTCTATTAGAAACCAATTTAAATGAGTAAACATTTTGGTACTTTTACTATTACAAGAAAGAAAATAAAAATTCGATCATATTATGGATAATAACAAAAGTCAAACTACATCAACTAGTGGCACAAGCCACAATGAAAACGGGGAAAGCAAATGCCCGTTTTTGAACGGAGAATTACATCAGGCAGCCGGTGGCGGAACAACAAACCGTGACTGGTGGCCCAATCAGTTGAATCTGAACATCCTTCGTCAGCACTCCTCCCTATCTGATCCTATGGATGATGATTTTAATTATGCCGAAGAGTTTAAATCGCTTGATTTGGAAGCGGTTAAAAAAGATCTTTATGCTCTAATGACTGATAGCCAGGATTGGTGGCCAGCAGACTACGGTCATTATGGACCATTCTTTATCCGTATGGCATGGCATGCTGCAGGTACGTACCGCATCGCTGATGGCCGTGGAGGTGGTGGTACCGGAGCACAGCGTTTTGCCCCTCTGAACAGCTGGCCGGACAACGCCAACTTAGATAAGGCAAGACTACTTCTGTGGCCCGTTAAACAGAAATATGGCAAGAAACTCTCATGGGCAGATTTGTTGATCCTGGCCGGAAACTGTGCCCACGAATCTATGGGATTGAAGATGTTTGGTTTTGGTGGAGGTCGCGAAGACATTTGGCAACCAGAAGAAGATATTTACTGGGGTTCTGAAGCAGAATGGCTGGGAAACAAAAAAAGGTATGATAAAGATGGAGAATTGGAAAACCCTTTAGGTGCAGCTCATATGGGATTGATCTACGTTAACCCCGAAGGCCCTAATGCTAATCCGGACCCTGTTGCTGCTGCCCATGACATTCGTGAAACTTTCGGTCGTATGGCGATGAACGATTATGAGACAGTTGCGCTTATTGCGGGCGGACATACCTTTGGTAAAACACATGGTGCGGCTAGTGATGCTGAGTATGTGGGGGCGGAACCAGCAGCTGCCGGCATCGAAATGCAAGGTCTTGGATGGAAGAACAACTTTGGTACAGGAAAAGGATCTGATACCATTACAAGTGGTTTAGAAGGTGCCTGGACTGATACACCCATAAAATGGAGCAACAAATATTTTGAAAACTTATTTGGTTACGAATGGGAGTTGACTAAAAGCCCTGCCGGTGCCCATCAATGGAAACCGAAAGACAATGCTGGTGCCGGTACCATTCCTGATGCACATGACCCTGGAAAGAAACATGCTCCGTTTATGTTGACAACTGACCTTTCCTTGCGAATGGATCCTGCATACGAGAAAATCTCCAGACATTTTTATGAAAATCCCGATGAATTTGCTGATGCCTATTCACGTGCCTGGTTTAAACTGACACACCGTGATATGGGACCGATTCAGCGTTATTTGGGCCCGGAAGTGCCTAAGGAAGAATTAATTTGGCAAGATCCAATACCTGCAGCGGATTACGAATTGATCAGCGATAAAGATGTTGCTGACTTAAAAGCGAATATTTTAGCATCAGGATTATCAATTTCTGAATTGGTATCTGTGGCCTGGGCATCTGCATCTACCTTCCGTGGATCGGACAAACGTGGTGGTGCTAACGGTGCGCGCATTCGACTTGCACCACAGAAAGATTGGAAAGTGAACAGTCCTAAACAATTGGAGAATGTATTGGATACCCTTGGACGTATTCAAAAAGAGTTCAACGATGCCCAGTCCGGAAACAAAAAAGTATCCATCGCAGACCTGATTGTTTTAGGTGGATGTGCCGCTGTTGAAAAAGCCGCTAAAAATGCTGGCCATGATATAACCGTACCTTTTACTCCAGGTCGTAACGATGCCGATGAGGCACAAACCGATGCTGAATCGTTTGAAGTTCTTGAACCGGCAGCGGATGGTTTCCGTAATTACACAAAGGGCAAATTTTCGGTTAGTGCCGAAGAACTTTTAGTAGACAAAGCACAGTTGATGACCCTGACCGCGCCAGAGATGACAGTTCTTGTTGGAGGTATGCGTGTGCTGAATACAAATTTTGATCAGTCTAGTCATGGTGTATTCACCAATCGTTCTGAGACTCTTAGCAACGATTTCTTTGTAAACCTGCTGGATATGGGTGCAACATGGAAGGCTATAGGGGAATCCGATGACGTTTTTGAAGGTCGTGATCGTTCAACAGGTGAAGTTAAGTGGACTGGCACTCGTGTAGATCTCATCTTTGGTTCTAACTCAGAGCTTCGTGCTCTCTCAGAAGTTTATGGATGTGGGGACTCTCAAGAGAAGTTTGTCAAGGATTTTGTAGCTGCATGGAATAAGGTGATGAATCTTGATCGCTTTGACCTAACCTGATTTCAGCGTCGTCTGACAGGCCATAAGGTCTATAATAGTTATATGAAGTATTAAAAGGTGGTCCGATAATGGGCCACCTTTTTTATTCACTTTATGCGTAATACCTTAGAATTGAGTGTGATGTTTTACGGCGAATTGCTCCGGGATATCTTCTCCAGATTCTCCTAAATTTTCTCTGAGGTCAATTTCAATTCCTCTTGCAATCGTGGAAATAGGAACGTCATTGGCGGTTCCTTCAAAAGGATTTTCTCCGGTTCTGCCTATTCTTTCCATAGTATGAAAAATCCATGCTACAATGACATAAAAAGGAACTGTAAACCAAACAAATAGTTTTCCTATAAGTGGACTTTTAGTAATAAGTTCACTGCCAATTTCAGCAAATTGTGGTACCAGGGCCAGGGGTAGTAACAAGATAAAAAGCCACATAAAAAAATGATTTAGTGTTGCAAATTGCCTTGGATAAGGAAAGTTTTTAATTCGTTCACTTTTGCCTTGTAGTGTAAAAAATTCTTGTATTACTCCTTCCAGTTCTAAAAAAGAAAATTCCCAAATTACCCCTTTTTCTTTGAGTTGTCTTAAATGATGAGATTGCAGGTACAACAATGCCGTCTGTTTATTACTCTTACCCCTTATATATTCATAATCACTTTCAGAGATATAGGGTTTTAGGTCCACATCTAAAGTAGAATCATGTTCGGGTGGACGAGTATCCCATTCTTTGTTTGTTCTATGCAGAACAGACGTTTCCCAGGGTTTAGATGCTCTCATAGCATAGCGTAAAGCGGTCATCCAGGCTATGTGCCTATAGGTGAGTGCTTTAATTTCTTTTTGAAGTTCTGAATCTTCTACTGCTGTTTGAGTGTATTCATTGTTGACCATATCTTGAACAAACACCCCAAATGTCCTTGAAGTATTTACAATTCCTCCCCAAATTTTTCTTGCTTCCCAGATCCTGCCATAGGCTGCATTATTTTGAAAACCAATAACAAACGCAACTGCTGTGCCAATTAAAGCTAAAGGAGTCCATGGAATTTTTAACCAATCTAAATCCAAAAAATAATAAGCGGCGACCCAGGAAATTATAATAACCAAAAATAAAAATGTTTCGAAACGGGTCCACCAGGCCATTTCAAAGGCGGTGTAGTTTTTTTTAATATGCATGATTCAAATTTTTAAATAATTACTTCAATTAACAACAAGATTATTTATTTCAGCATTCCTGAGGAGTAAAACCCGTTTATTGTCTTTATCTAATTGGGCAATACGTTCTGTAATTCCATTGTCTTTGTCGGAGACATAATTGGATTGCCCGAAAGGAAATAGAATTGCAATTACTAAACCTAAGACTTTGCTTTTTTCATCAAAATAGTTAATTTAATAGTTGAGTGCTTATTTAATTCTACTTTTTTATCCTTTTTCCGATTCCTTTATCAATTTTTTAATCAAAGAAATTTGTCCTAGATGATAGTAACTATGTTCAATTATTCCTTCAATATTTCTTCTATAGTTTCCATATTTCTCTTCCACGAAAATTGATTCTAATTTTTCCTCTGACATGAGCTCCACGTGATACGCAAATTTTTCTGCATTAGCCCATAATTCACCCAGAAGGCTATCCCAATCTACTTTTGTTTTAATCTGAGGGAGATCAAAACTATATTTATCACGAATTTCAAGCGACCCTCCTTCGAAAACATTCAAGACTCCTGCTAGATAATAATTGATATGGTAGGCTAGTGCAGCAATAGTATTTAACGACCCAATTTTTTTCGTTGCCTGCTGCCAGGTCACGTTTGATAATTGATCCTTAAAATTTGTATTGGCAATCCATTTACCTTTTAAAAGGACTTCTTTGAACCGATTTGCAAGTTGATTTGAATTTTCCACGTATTTATGAGTTAATTGAAGATTTTATATAGCACCACTAATGGTAATGTCCATGATTTCATTATGCATGCCCGCCTAAGTTGGCTTGGGTTTGAACGCTACCCCTGATTCATTTTAGAAAATCAGTACTGACTAAGCGAAACTAAGGTCTTCGCCTTTAAAACCCAGTTAAGTTTTGTTTAAGAGATTTTTTCAATTTAACACTGACCTTAAATTTATAAATTAATTTAGTCTAAGTTCTAATTCGCTATTTTTCATATACATTTTTACTCACCGGCTTTCCGAAATACTTTTTTCGTAACCAAAATGAAACTCGAACCAATAGGATGAGTGCAGGTACTTCTACCAACGGACCGATGACTCCTGCAAATGCTTGTCCTGAATTCAATCCGAAAACTGCGATAGCAACTGCAATGGCCAATTCAAAGTTGTTTCCTGCAGCGGTAAATGCTACAGAAGCAGTTTTGTCATATTCGGCTCCCATTGCTCTGGTTAAAAAGAAACCAATTATAAACATTAAGCCAAAATACACTAGTAAAGGCACTGCGATAATCATAACGTCCATTGGTATTTCAACTATCAATTCGCCTTTAAGGGAGAACATTATTACGATGGTAAATAGCAATGCTATTAATGTCAAAGGTGAAATAAAAGGAATAAATTTTTGGGTGTACCATTCTTCGCCTTTGAGTTTTACTAAAATCAGCCGACTCAAAATTCCCATCACAAAGGGAATTCCCAAATATATTGCAACACTTTCTGCAATTGTTACAATTGAAATGTCAACAATAGCGCCTTCAAAGCCGAAAAAGGGTGGAAGAATCGTAATAAAAATCCAAGCGTAAAAACTATACGCAAATACTTGAAAAATACTGTTTAATGCCACCAATCCTGCACCATATTCGCTACTGCCTTCTGCAAGGTCATTCCAAACAAGCACCATGGCAATACAACGAGCCAAACCGATTAAAATTAAACCGACCATATATTCCGGATAATCCCGTAAAAATGTAATCGCCAAAAAGAACATTAAAACCGGGCCAATAATCCAGTTTAGAATAAGGGATATTGACAGAATTTTTGTATTGCGAAAAACTTTTGGTAACAACGCATAGTTCACTTTGGCCAATGGCGGATACATCATTAAAATCAATCCTATTGCAATAGGTATATTGGTTGTGCCACTACTAAATGAATTAATGATATCGGGAAATGATGGTATAAAATAACCAATCCCAACACCTAACAACATGGCAATAAAAATCCAAAGTGTAAGATAACTATCGAGAAAGCTTAGTTTTTTAGTGGCTGCCATAATAAGAATTGATCTGAGCGAATATATAGAAAATTTTTGTTGTGCTTTGTGTACCTCCCAAGTTGTATTTTCTGTATGCAGCAAATGTTGATTATTTGAGCCGTAGATGACTTACAGGCTAATTTTGAAAAGCCTATAGCCTGTATATATTGGGGTTATCCATTTATTTTTGTTCAACAATTATTTGGCCCTGAACCCAATCTGGTAAGTAGAAATCCATTCCTGTCTTTTTTTCGATATCTACTAATTTGTTTCTTAGTTCTATTGTTCGTAACCCAATCTTTTGTCTTAAGTCATCAGTAACTGATAAAGTTGGTTGAACAGGGGGGGTTAAAAATCCATATCCGGGTTCTGTTCGATTAGATATTACAGCCTTTTGCCAGTCATCAATCATTGCAAACTCATATGGAGACATCTGTCCTGAACTAATTGCCTGAATTAATCTTGGCCTGATATATTGGTAAAGCGTATCTTTTTTGGAATAGTCCTGAGAAATAGAATTGTGGTGACTA
This sequence comes from Eudoraea sp., assembly GCF_049665975.1. Taxonomy (GTDB): domain Bacteria; phylum Bacteroidota; class Bacteroidia; order Flavobacteriales; family Flavobacteriaceae; genus Eudoraea. The sequence goes on along the minus strand of NZ_JBATGR010000442.1, from coordinate 6,082 downwards.
ATAATCGTGGACATCCAGTAATTATTTCCTATCAGCTTTTCTCCCGGATAACCTTCACTTTCCAGCATCTTAATGAGCTTAGTCATCTGAATTTCACTATGCGGGGCAAATTTCTTTGTAGCATATCTTTCCTGTGCTTTATCGCCTATCCGAAATAAAGCCCCAAGGGCTTTACTTTGATCTTTTTTGAACATAGAAAGGACACTATCTCTGGTGGCTTGATCAATTCTGGTTAAATATATAATATGAAGACTATCATACTTATTTTCAATATTCTTCCACTCGGAATAGTCTAGAACAGAAGCCAGGAAGCTATTCTTCTTTATTTCTTTTAATTCCCATCCGGCAGTAATTCCTTTTTTTAAAAATCGCAGGCCTTTTTGTTTCTCGTTTAAATATAAAGCAAGTTGCGTAGCAACCTGATAATCCCTTAAAAAAATAAATTCATGAGTGCTAATCACTTTCTCGTATCTACTTAATGCTTTACCATATTTTTCATCACCAATAGAATTTTCAGCTTCAATAACCTGCTTATGATAGTTAAGATAGTCACCGTCTTCATCATTTTCAACACCATTTAAAGTAAAAAGCGGGAAAAAATATAAGAGAAATGATAGATGATTAAATTTCATCGTAATAAATTAGGTACTATTCTATGTAGTTTTAATCAATTCGTTAGTTTGTAAAATTTATTTCCTTCAACTACCAGTGTTGTCAACTCAACAGTATGGCCGTCGGGGTCTGTTGTATATATTGAGTGAAAATAATAATGGTCCTGGATATTAAAATCTAGTTTCAATTTCTCATAACGCTTTTTTGCTTTTTCAAAATTCTCCTTTGTAACATTAAAAGCAAAATGGTCAATTTTAATATTTTTTGATTTTAAATCAAGCTCTTTATCAGATATATTTGCAGGAAACAGGGCAATTCCCGATTTATTCGCCAACATAAAAATAGGAGTGTCTCCCCATTCAGGCATTTGATATTTTTTAAGTCCCAACACTTTTTCGTACCAATCCGAAGAAACTTTCAGATCCTTGACACGTATTGCCACATGATCTAAAAATTCGATATCAAATTTGTCTTCAGAATTGTTCATTTTTTAAATTATATACAATGATAAGTAGTATTAGCTGTGCATTGCATGCGGTTCAATTTACTTTGTACATATTATAATTTCTGGACCATTCGGTTGATTGACCAGGTCTAATAAATATATTAAAAAATAACTCCGGTCTAATCACGTGTTTCCATCCCCTGCATAAGTTATTATACCGTCTTTTACTACAATGGCCTCGGCATAATGTAGCTTCTCGCCTGGCATGGTAATAATATCCCTACCGCTATAAACTAGAACAGTATGGATAACTTCCTTTTTTTATCACCCTTACAGAATATGAGTATGATGATTCCGAAAATTAGGGTTAGTGTTTTTAATGATTTCAAATCCTTTATTTTAAAATTGCCAAACTTTAATGTATGATTAGTTGCCTGATTTAGCTGCTAACTTAACAAATAAAAAACGATTAGAATATCTGTGCCGATTTTACTAGCAGACACAAACTAGCAATTAATTATATTTGTGACGTTATGACAAATTAAGTTTAATCACATGAAAAAAGGTGCAAAAAAAGCATTGAAATTTCTAACAGGACTGCTTATCCTAATCGTGATAACAGGAGTAGGAGGTTGGTTTTATTTAAACTCAAAATTTATAAATTTTGAAGACGACTTTACTGAAAATTTAAACCTTAAGGAAATTACAATCGACGGATTTGTCTTTTTAGACCGCAATGGAAATGAAAAGCTTGATATTTATGAGGACAACAGAAATGCCTCTGATGAACGTGTGGCAGACCTTTTAGAGAAAATGACCATTGAAGAGAAGATACATCTGCTTAAAGGGTCTGGATTAGGATCAGCATTGGGTATGACCGAACCGGAAAAGGGTATCCCTGGTGCAGCCGGTGTCATCGTACCAACACCGAGATTGGGAATTCCGACTATTTATTTGTCTGATGGACCTGCAGGCTTGAGAATAGAACCTACCCGGAAAAATGATGATAAAAAATATTTTGCCACGGCCTTTCCAATAGCCACATTATTAGCCTCTACCTGGAATACGGATTTGGTGGAATCTGTTGGACATGCCATGGGTGAGGAGGCATTACAATATGGTGTAGATGTTATCCTGGGTCCAGGTGCCAATATCCAAAGGCACCCCTTTAATGGTAGAAATTTTGAATATTATTCTGAAGATCCATTGCTTACCGGTTTCATAGGTGCTGCGATGGTTAACGGAATAGAGTCTAACGGGGTTGGTGCCTCTGTAAAACATTTTGTAGCCAACAATCAAGAGACAAACCGAAATAACAATGACGTCATTGTGTCAGATCGTGCAATGCGTGAAATTTATTTAAAGGGTTTTGAGATTATAATAAAACAATCACAGCCTTGGACTATTATGTCCTCATATAATAAAGTAAATGGCACTTACACTTCAGAGAGCAAGGAATTGCTAACGGATATTCTGAGAGGCGAATGGGGTTTTCAAGGTGTAGTGATGACGGATTGGTTTGGTGGAGTTGATGCACCTGCTCAAATAAAGGCTGGGAACGACTTGCTCGAACCAGGCACAAGATTACAATGGAATGCTCTTTTAGAGGCGCATGAGAATGGAGAGTTGTCCAATGCGGAAATTGACATCTCTGTTCGCCGAATTCTTAAGTTGATTGTTGAATCCAGAAAAATGGAAGACCATAAATATAGCAATGAACCTAATCTTGAGTCGCATGCAAGAATTACTCAGGAATCAGCATCTGAGGGAATGGTGCTACTAAAAAATGAGAATGCACTTCCTCTCAAAAATGGGGTAAATGTTGCCCTTATAGGGGTAACATCTTACGATTTTATTGCTGGAGGTACTGGTTCCGGGGATGTGAACGAAGCCTATTCCATTTCTCTGGAACAAGGCTTGATGAACAATGGATTTGAAATTAATGAAATTGCAAGAGGTATTTATGAATCCCATAAGGAAGCTAATCTAAAAAAATTTGTAAAGCCCGAAGGAATGAAAGCCATGTTTGTGCCTTATGATCCACCAGAAATTGTTTATTCTACAGATCAAATTCGCAATCTGGCTAGTGTGGCCGATGCAGCGATATTAACAATCGGCAGAAATAGTGGCGAAGGTGGTGACCGGGTTGAGGCAGATGATTTTATATTCACAGAAACAGAAAATGAAATGCTGAAGAAGACCACACAAGAGTTTCATCAAAAGGGGAAAAAGGTTATAGTGGTCCTTAATATTGGAGGGGTAATTGAAACTTCATCATGGAAAGATCAGCCAGATGCTATATTACTTGCCTGGCAAGGTGGTCAGGAAGGCGGTAACTCTGTGGCGAATATTTTAAGCGGAAAAGTGAATCCAAGCGCTAAACTTCCAATGACATTTCCAATACAAGTAAAGGATCACGCTGCGCATCGAAATTTTCCTTTAGGAGGGAGCTCACTGGGTATGTTTGATTTTTTCAATAGCGGAAAAACAAAACCCGAAAAAGACAGAGTACGCAATGAAGATTTTACGATTTATGAAGAAGGTATTTATGTTGGTTACCGGCATTTCGACAAGAAAAGTATGGATGTATCTTATCCTTTTGGATTCGGTCTTTCGTACACTGATTTTGAATATGCAAATATGGATTTAACTTTAGAAAATGATACGATTAATATTTCTTTGTCTGTTCAGAACATTGGGAAACAACTTGGTAAAGAGGTAGTACAAATCTATATCTCAAAACCAGGAATGGTCATCGATCGTCCCCTTAAGGAGTTGAAAGGGTTTACTAAAACTCAAAATTTGGCTCCGAACCAGACCGAGGATATTTTGATTAAAATTCCGGTTTCAGAATTGCGTTACTGGAATGAAAGTAACGCTTATTGGGCTTTGGAAAACGGAACTTATAAATTTCAGGCAGGTTCGTCCTCAAGGGATATAAGGCTAACTGATGAAATAGAATTGTGAATTGGGAAATGTAATTGTACGAAATGGATATCAACGACTTTAGTTAAAATTTCATTCAGATTTTGAAATCCAAGAGTACATTCTGAATTCATTTATTCTAATTTATAAATGTCAATTCTCAGAAAGGTAATTACAGTTCTACAAATATAGTTCTCTACTAAACAAGAAACTTTGTGCTATCATTGCTTTTTGTATTTTTATTTAAAGTTATCTATATGCCAACATCAGAAATACCAACCACTGAACAATGTAAAAATTGCGAAGAAACCTTTGATGCATCTTTTGAGTATTGCCCTTATTGCGGGCAGGAAACAGCAGATAACCTTACTATTGGAGTCCTCTTTAGCAATACAATAGATAATTATATTTCTATTGATGCCAGATTCTTTAGGAGTTTTGGGACCCTGATGACAAAACCGGGCGTACTTGCCAGGCGGTTTGTAGATGGAAAACGCCTTAAATACCTCCATCCGGCGCAGTTTTACCTTTTTATCTCTGTCATCTTCTTCTTTATCTTTTCTTTTACCATTCGCAAAGCAGATAATCAAGTTTCTGAGGCAATAAAAAAAGGGATGGAACAGGAGATCAATTTCGATTCTATTCCGATAAAACAGGATTCATTGGCGCTTGCCGAAGCTAAAAAAGTTCTGAAAAAAAGTCAGAAAACTATAGGTTTAACAGATGAAGAACTCAGGGAAATAGATTCTGTAATGGCTACAGATCCGGAGATAGCCACTTTAGATTTTGGTTTAAGGCGCGAAAAGTTAGACTCCCTTATCGCCGCCGGAGCGCCATTAGACCAAAAAATTAAGGCGATGGGAATGAAGGAAGATGCAGACGCTTTTACACGCAGATTCTATACCCAAATACTCAAGTTTTATGAACAACGGGGCGGCGGTATTCTGCAGGCGTTATATGACACTATTCCTGTGGCAATGTTCCTTCTTTTGCCACTTTTCGCGGTACTTCTGAAAGTATTTTATTGGAAACCGGCCATCTTTGCCCACCATCTGGTATTCAGTTTTTATTTCTTCACTTTTATATTCACCACATTTAGTACCATTCTCCTGGTGAATAAAGTATGGGAGATACCCATTTGGCTGGAAGTGCTCATTTGTTTCTCTTTTGTAATCTACCTGATGCTGGCCCTGCGAAATTTTTACAAGAGTTCCTGGGTGGGTGCCTTTTTTAAAGCCGGTATTATCTCTTTCCTCTATACGCTATTTATTTTACCTGTGGCTGTAATTGGGATTGTAATGGTGGCCTTTATGCTGTATTAATTTCTTGCTTACAAAAACTAATTTGCCATAAAAAGAGCATTTACAAAAAAGAGTTTGCCATTTTCCCAGAACCCACGGAATAGAGGGTTATCCACCATATAAACGACCTGTCCGTTGCCGTGTTTCTCTACACCAAATACGAGACTCCTAGATACTTTTTTCTGGGCTTCACTACCTGCAAAACCTGCCACAGGCATTGTATCATCGGAAATGTAGGCCACAGTACCTCCTTCCAGGTAATCATAGCTATCATTCCCAAGTTTAAGGCTGAAATAAGTATTGTCATATCCAAAGGCCAATGGATGTGTATAATCTACACGGGTTTTATATATGGCACCTGTTATTTCATTTTTCATTTTCTCCCGCTGCAAGGTTTCATACGGTTCCACTAATTTTGCTGTACTATCTTTTTCTTTTTCCCTGGCAGATATGTCAAATCCATTCTCACCATCCAAGGAGGCAATAGACTGGCCCATGGCAATAAGCCTGCCACCATTACTTACCCATTCTTTAAGTTGGCTAAGCGTATTTTCGTCAATAAATGATTCGTACCCTTTGCCTCCTGGGAGAATTAATACATCATAGTTAGAAAGATCTACCCTGCTAATATAATTCTCATCAAGAACCGTAAGAGGGTAATGTAATTGTTGTTCAAAGAAATGCCAAATCTCTCCAAAGCGCAAAGTAGAAGTTGGCTTACCCGCAAGAACAGCCACCTTTACCGCGGGGATCATTTGTACATAGCCAGACCCAAAGTCCTTTCCCTCATCCACAAATC
>NZ_JBATGR010000441.1:0-4903 GCF_049665975.1 Eudoraea sp. | reverse complement strand
CGGATCGGTTCCCCAACGGAAGGGGTACTGATTCTGATCAGTTAGGCAGAAATAGTATGGACCATCATCTGGGGGTAGGCGCCGTAGGAAAATATGACGGTTATGAAGACAAATTTTACAAGGGAAGAAAACCTAATGGAATCTATGTGCCGCGCTTCCGGAATATAGGAGGTGATTCCAATGTAGATGCTTTTAAACGTGGATATGGCTATCAGGGAAGCGGCAGCAGAAGTAACTGGGATGAGGCGGTTTCTGAATTGTCTCATGGTAAAGACCTAAAAGAAGCTATACTTAAGCCGGGGGGCTGGAACTTTGGGATGAGTGGTTTTGGAGAAGTCTTACCCTACCAAGATAACAGGATGACATTAGACTATGACAAATTAGATGGTTGGGGATTACCAACAGTAACGTTTGATGCAGAGTTCAAGGAAAACGAGTGGAAGATGCGGGAAGATATGAAAGAACAGGCCTATGAAATGCTGACAAAAGCCGGACTTCGGGATGTTGAAGCTTTTGACAGGCCGGGAGCACTTGGTTTAGGAATTCATGAAATGGGAACCGCAAGGATGGGCCGAGACCCAAAAACTTCCGTAGTTAACGGATATAACCAGGTACATACTGTTAAAAATGTATATGTTACAGATGGGGCATTTATGACCTCAGCGGCCTGTGTAAACCCTTCATTGACCTATATGGCTTTCACGGCCAGGGCAGCGGACCATGCTGCCGAACAACTTAAAAAAGGATTATTATAATGGATAGAAGAGTAGCATTAAAAAATATGGGGTTGGCGCTGGGATATACTGTGGCCACTCCTACACTATTTAGCCTTGTTCAGGGATGTAAAAATGTAGAAACAGTTAACTGGACTCCTGACTTTTTTACCAAAGAACAGGGCAACGTACTTCATAAACTAGTTGATATCATCCTTCCGAAAACGGACACGCCTTCTGCTTCGGAAGTTAATGTGCATATTTTCATAGATCGTTTTATTAACGAGATCATGGAAGATGTAGAACAAAGCATAACAAAATTATCTTTTGAAAAATTTATTGCGAAAGCCCTTAAAGATTCAGGGAAAGACGAAGCGAATGATTTAACTTCTGAAGACCTGGAACCCGTCTTGGCAGAAGCTCTTCAATTAAGTGAGGAAGAGGAGATCTTGAATGAGGAACTGGTTATTAAAAATCCCTCAGCCATGATTAAAGGGGAAAATGATGCGGTATCAGATGAACCAGTTAGTTATAACTTTGCGAAGAATATTCGGGATATGACAATTTGGGGATACAAAACATCGGAATACATTGGAGAAGAAGTGCTCGCATACTTGCCGGTACCCGGAGAATATATAGGTTGTGGAGATGTAAATGAACTCACAGGGGGTAAAGATTGGTCCCTTTAACTTATTAATTGAAAAGAAGAAGTTTTATAACTAAATCAGCTTGCACCGCAAGTGCCCTGTCTCTGACAGGGTTTTCCGCATTAGGTGCCATTTCTAAAACACCTTTAAAGCATACCTTTCATCTGAAATATGCGCCTCATCTTGGAATGTTTAAACATAGTGCTGGTGAGGACCCAATAGCACAGCTAAATTTCATGGCAGATCAGGGTTTTACTGCTTTTGAGGACAACGAAATGATGCAGCGTTCAATTGCTTTACAGGAAGAAATAGCTAAAACCATGGCAGTCCGGAACATTGAAATGGGTGTTTTTGTTGCGCATAAAATTTATTGGACAGAACCAAATCTTGCTTCAGGGGATACGGAGAAACGGGAAGAGTTCTTAGACTATATTAAAAAAGCCATTATTGTAGCCAAACGCGTAAATGCGAAATGGATGACTGTTGTTCCCGGACATGTAGACCTGGGCTTATCTATGGGATACCAAACCGCCCATGTTGTTGAATCCCTGAAACAAGCCAGTGCCTTATTAGAGCCACATAATTTAACAATGGTACTGGAACCTTTAAACTTCCGAAACCATCCCGGCTTATTTCTTACAGGCTCTCCTCAGGCCTATGAAATTTGTAAGGCGGTTAATTCTCCTTCATGCAAAATACTTTTTGACATTTATCATCAACAAATCCAGGAGGGTAACCTAATTCCTAATATTGAGGCCTGCTGGGATGAAATTGCTTATTTTCAAATTGGGGATAACCCTGGCAGAAATGAACCTAACACGGGAGAAATAAATTTTAAAAACATTTTTAAGTTCATTCACCAAAAAGGGTTTAATGGAGTTATGGGGATGGAACATGGGAATTCTCTTCCGGATAAGAGCGGAGAATTAGCTGTAATAAATGCTTATAAATTAGTGGATACTTTTATTTAAACTTTCCTCTTCTTTTGATATTTTCTTAAACTCCACACCAGGGGTAAGCCTTTCTAATCCAAGAAATATAGAAATTGGATCTCTTTTAGCAATTAAATTATTGATTTAATATTTTTTATATCTTTTTTTTACAATTTGGTAATCTTTATTTGATTTTGATGCGTATATAATATTGTTGCCAGCTTTTATAATCTATTACATGGACAATTACTTTATTATTTTATTGATTTACACAGCATTGATTATCTTATCCTATAATGTTGTGAGACCTAGTTTCAAAAAATAGAAAAAAGCCCTATTCGGCTATTTTTAAATGGGCTTAGAAGGGTAACTTACCCCTAAAAATAACTATCCTTTAATTTATCAGAGTATTATTTCAGATTGTTTGATCTGGCTATTCTACACTATTCATTTTGATATCCTGATTATTCTATATACCAGGAATCAGAAGCAAATCTATTTCCCTAAATAATTACGTAAAACCCGAACTAACAAAACATAAAAAAACACCTGCTGATAGGTCTGGAATATGGGGTGGACCTACCCGAGGTGTTTTTTAATCAATAAACACTATTTACACTATAACTGAAACGATATAGTATAGTCAGCCAATTGCATTTCAGTATAGGTTACGTTCATGAACCGCACATCAGACAATCATCATCTGCCATTCCTTCTTTGGAACGTGCGATCAATTCTTTCATTTCAGCTTGTGACATTGGTTCTACATCTGTTCCCTCTTGCTTAACAGGTGTGGTTTCAACCGGCAATGCTACTGCAGCTTCCGGTGTAGCAGCAGCAACTTCGGCCTCTGCGGCTACGCTAATTGGGATCTCTTTTTTCTTAGTGTTATCCAAAGTAAACTTAATAGCATCTACCGCAGCCTTTGTGCGCAGGTAATACATTCCTGTTTTAAGACCACTCTTCCAGGCATAAAAATGCATAGAAGTTAGTTTTCCATAGTTGGCATTCTCCATAAAGAGGTTTAAAGATTGGCTCTGGTCAATGAAATAGCCACGTTGTCTGGACATATCAATAATGTCTTTCATACTCAATTCCCAAACGGTTTTATAAAGCTCTTTAATATCCTCCGGAATATTATCAATATGTTGAATAGACCCATTGGCACGCATCAATTCCTGTTTGAGGTTTTCATTCCATAGCCCCAGTTTAACAAGGTCTTCCAACAGATGTTTATTCACAACAATAAATTCACCCGAAAGTACTCTTCTAGTATAAATATTAGACGTGTAGGGTTCAAAACACTCATTATTACCCAAGATTTGTGAAGTAGAAGCGGTAGGCATTGGCGCAACTAAAAGAGAATTACGTACTCCATGCTTTTTTATTTTCTTACGTAATTTGTCCCAATCCCATCTGCCGGATAATTCTTCGTCCTGGATACCCCAAAGGTTGTGCTGAAATTGACCCTGAGAAATAGGCGATCCTTCGTAAGTTGAATAGGCTCCTTCCTCTATTGACTGTTCCATAGAAGCAGTAACCGCAGCATAGTAAAGCGTTTCAAAAATTTCCTGATTTAGTTTCTTGGCTTCATCACTTGTAAAAGGTAAGCGCAACATTATAAAAGCATCTGCTAAACCTTGTACACCTAAACCTATAGGCCGGTGACGCATATTTGAATTTTTAGCCTCTTCAACCGGGTAATAGTTTCGATCAATTACTCTATTGAGGTTTTTGGTTACCTGTTTAGTAACCCTAAATAGTTCCTTATGGTCAAACTCTCCATTTTTAATAAACATGGGTAATGCAATAGATGCGAGGTTACATACCGCAACTTCATCTGGCGAAGTATACTCCATAATTTCTGTGCACAAATTAGAAGATCGGATGGTCCCTAAATTCTTTTGATTGCTCTTCCTATTCGCCGCATCTTTATACAACATATAAGGTGTTCCAGTCTCTATCTGTGATTCAAGGATTTTTTCCCATAATTCCCGTGCCCTTATTGTTTTTCTGCCTTTTCCAGCCGCTTCATAACCCGTGTATATTGTTTCAAATTCCTCACTGTGATTGGTGAATAAGCCAGGGCATTCATTCGGACACATTAACGTCCATTCCGCATCTGCTTCTACTCTTTTCATAAAAAGATCGGGTACCCACATAGCATAGAACAAGTCTCTTGCCCTCATTTCTTCTTTCCCATGATTCTTCTTAAGATCTAAAAAATCAAAAATATCAGCATGCCATGGTTCTACATAAATAGCAAAGCTCCCCTTGCGCTTTCCACCTCCCTGGTCAACATAACGGGCTGTATCGTTAAACACTTGTAACATGGGTACTATTCCATTAGATGTGCCATTTGTTCCAGCTATATAAGATCCTGTTGCTCGTACATTGTGTATTGACAAGCCTATACCACCAGCAGATTGAGAAATTTTAGCGGTTTGCTTTAACGTATCATAAATACCATCTATACTGTCATCCTTCATAGCCAGTAAGAAACATGAAGACATTTGTGGTTTAGGAGTACCTGAATTGAATAATGTAGGAGTTGCGTGTGTAAAGTACTTCTTAGACATGAGCTCATAAGTCTCTTTTGCCGATTCCAAAT
>NZ_JBATGR010000440.1:0-1685 GCF_049665975.1 Eudoraea sp. | reverse complement strand
TTACTAAAACGATATTTCTAAGGTTTTCACCCATAATTATCAGCATTGAATTCATAAAAATTCAAACCATAGCAGTTCATGTAGGTTAGGCAAAATAGGGAACCAATATTACTAAAAATGTAGTCTTCTGACTAATAAAAGGGCCTAAAACTGACTTTTTCGGTTGAAATACAAAATCCAAGGATTTTTCTTCTATGAAACTACAGCTGAAGTGGCCTCTGCCGAGGGCTCAATTTTCTTAACCAGTCCCTGAAGTACCTTTCCCGGGCCAACTTCGGTAAAGAGGGTTGCTCCATCTGCAACCATGTGCTGTACGCTCTGTGTCCACTTAACCGGGGCTGTAAGTTGTGAGATCAGGTTTTGTTTAATTTCATCCGCATTTACTACCGCTGTGGTGGTCACATTCTGATAAATAGGACAGCTGGGTTTACTAAAAGTAGTATGCTCTATTGCGGCTGCCAGTTCTTCCCTGGCAGGCTCCATCAAAGGCGAATGAAATGCCCCGCCAACAGGCAATACCAAAGCCCTGCGGGCACCTGCCGTTTTCAAAGCCTCGCAGGCACGATTTACCGCTTCTATTTCACCGGAAATAACCAACTGTCCGGGACAATTATAATTCGCAGGAACTACAATGCCCTCTGTTACTTCACAAATTTTTTCCACCATCTCATCTTCCAGCCCCAATACAGCCGCCATGGTGCCTGGAACTAGTTCACATGCCTTTTGCATGGCTGTTGCCCTTTGTGAGACTAATGACAAACCGTCCTCAAAGCTCAACGCCCCATTAGATACCAATGCAGAAAATTCACCTAATGAATGCCCGGCAACCATATCTGGTTTAAAATCTTTTCCCATCATTTTTCCTAAAATTACAGAGTGTAAAAAAATAGCGGGCTGGGTAACTTTTGTCTGTTTTAAGTCTTCAGCAGAACCCTGAAACATGATGTCTGTAATACTGAATCCAAGTATGTCATTGGCTTTTTCAAATAGTTCCTGGGCTAAAGGAGATTTTTCATACATATCGAGACCCATTCCGGAAAACTGCGCCCCTTGTCCTGGAAAAATAAATGCATTCATTTTAATCAATTTTTTGGTAGTGCAAAAATAATCATAATTGCGTTCTTAAAACTAATCTTCTTTATACCAACCTGAATATTTTACATAGTTATTGGCAATCCTGTCTATTTCACCTGAGCTCAATTCCACACTGATATCCTTGATTTTTTTGGCCGGCATTCCTGCAAAAACAGATCCTTCCGGTACATGCGTTCCCGCAGTTACTACGGCACCCGCTGCAATAATGCTGTTACTTTCTACCACACAACCGTCCATGACTATACTGCCCATCCCTATTAAAACATTATCCTTTATGGTACAGCCATGTACCAGGGCACTATGGCCTATTGAAACGTTGTTCCCTATGGTAGTGGCAAACTTTTGATAAGTGCCGTGAATTACGGCACCATCCTGAACATTAACTTTGTTCCCCATGGTAATATAATTCACATCACCCCTAACCACGGCGTTAAACCAAATGCTGCATTGATCGCCCATGGTGACTTCACCCACGATGGTGGCATTTTCTGCGATAAAACAATCGTCCCCTATCTGTGGTGTTTTACCATTAACTGTTTTAATGATAATAATAAATAGTAATCTTTAGGTACCGGTTAAAGTCCGGAAAG
>NZ_JBATGR010000439.1:0-1809 GCF_049665975.1 Eudoraea sp. | reverse complement strand
TGGTTTAGAGCACCGCCTTGACAGGGCGGGGGTCGTTGGTTCGAATCCAATACACTCCACATCAAGCAGAAAATCCACGCAAGTTCGCGTGGATTTTTTATACCTGCTAAACAGGAAACTTGTTCCTGAGTTTGGCATGTATAAAATATCAATGCCGGTAAAAACCGGTTTCGATTTTCTATTTGCAGCAGCGGACTTTATTTGGATCAGTGAGCTTATCGAGCTAATCCAATACACTCCCCAAATAGATATCGTAACATCTACATTTAAATGAGTTAAAATATTTAGTTTACAACATAGTTGACATTTTATATATGACTGGTTGTTCTTTACCAGAAAAGACCTGACCTTCTTCACGAATTCTGACATAGGTCCACGGTAATCCGTTCTCAATAAATTCTTTCAAAATCTGATGAGTACCAATTGCAGTCCATGGTTACAAAATTATCTCATACATGTGTAATATTAACCCTTACGTCATAACAGGGATAAAAAACGGTTAATATAGCATATATATTAGAAAATCTAGTTGTAGTGAGGGGGCGATTTGGACAGTACATTTGTACTGTAAATTATTTATAAACAATAAATTATGAATAGTATAGCATTAATATTTACAACATAGCTAATAGTGATAAAAATAAAATAAAAAATTATGAGAACTTTTAAAAATCAGACACCAGTTGCGTCAACAAGGGTTACCTTCTTTTCCAACACAAAAAACAACAGAAGTGATTACTGGTCTGCAACAAGACAGCACGTTAACAAGTAGTTTAGTTAGGTATAATTCAATTAAAGGGCCAGAGATGGCCCTTTTTTAGTATAAAACTTTCTTAGACGTTTTTTTTTGGTTTCAGGAAGTGAAAGGTTATTGATTGCCAGCTTAACAATTTTTGATCTTTTTTCTTTGCATATAGTAATTGAAAGAACTGATGTATAGTTAATAAATTATCTGAGGGTGGAATACACGAACTTTTTACCCTCATGTTTAAAGATAATCCAGAATTCTTTCCAGGGCCATACCCCGGGATCCTTTGATCAGGAGATTTCCTTTTTTTAACTTATTACTTTTAAGAAAACTGGATAAGTCATCAAAAGTTGTAAATTTTGCGAAGTCTGACTTCGTCTTGTTGAAATTCTGCCCTACCAAAAACACATTATCGAAATTCATCCCTGTGACCAGATCAACAATTTTTTGATGTTCCTCATCCGCTTTTTCACCTAGTTCAAACATATCTCCAAGGAAAACAATTTTTCCACTCCCGGGAAAATTCTTAAAATTGTTCAGGGCCGCTTCCATACTATTTGGATTTGCATTATAGGCGTCAAGAATAATGTGATATTCCTTCTTATCTATAATCTGTGAACGATTGTTTTGAGGAAGGTAGGCTTCAATAGCACTTTTAATATCTCCTAATGGAACATTAAAATATTTCCCTATTAGTGCTGCTGCACAACAATTAGTAAAATTATAACTCCCTATTAGCTGGGTATTAATTTCGGTTTTTTCTATTTCCAGCTTTACAAAAGGATATGCTCCCAAATAATTTATCCTGTAATAATTAGGATCTGAAGTGCTAAAGCCAAATTTGCTCGCGTAATTTCTTAACTTTTTCTTCTGAACAAGATCGTCTGCATTTAAGAAAGCAAATTTTTTGTTGGTAATAAGGTGATCGTAGAGTTCACTTTTACCTTTAATAACACCTTCCACACCTCCAAAGCCTTCCAGATGGGCTTTTCCAAAATTAGTGATATAGCCATAATCTGGTTGAGCAATATGGCACAAAAACTCGATCTCTTTTACGTGAT
>NZ_JBATGR010000438.1:0-3005 GCF_049665975.1 Eudoraea sp. | reverse complement strand
CAGTTCCACAGGTCTAAATATTTTATTGCCGTCATGGGCAAAAGAAGGTGGGCATAGCAAAACAATGGAACTGATATCGCAATCGGCAAAAAGGAGGCAGATGATTCAGGAAATAAAATTTCATGTACCACCGGAAAAGATCCTTTTAGTTGGGTTCAGAAATAAACAAATGAGGCACCTTATAGGTAAAACCCTTGCCGAAATAGCCAAGGAAAGAAATATTACCGCTGCCGAGGCCGTAGTTGACTTAATACAGGAAGACGATAGCAGAATTCAGGTGGTTTACTTCTCAATGTCTGAAGAGAATATTAAAAAGAAACTGGCCCTACCTTATATGTCCATCTGTTCTGATGCAGGATCCTATACTACTGAAGGCGTGTTTTTAGAACAAAGTACACATCCGAGAGCTTATGGATCCTTTGCACGCTTATTAGGGCATTTTGTGCGTGACGAAAAAGTTATTCCACTGGAGGAAGCTATCTATAAACTTACTTCTCTTCCTGCTAACAATTTAAAACTAAAGCATCGCGGCGCTCTAAAAGAAGGATATTATGCAGATATTGTAGTTTTTGATGCCAATACAATTAAAGACAACGCTACTTTTGCTAAGCCACATCAATATGCCACAGGCATGAAACATGTCTTTGTAAATGGCACACAGGTACTCAAAGACGGAGAACATACCGGTGCTTTCCCCGGCAGGGTGGTTCGCGGTCCTGGATGGAGCGGTAATTAATTCATATTTTTCTTTAAAAAGCAGTGTAATGAAACCATTAAACGCAATACTGATCTTACTTATAGCTTTTAGTTGTATAGCCCAAAAACCAAAGCTTTTGGCTAATGAAGCTGAGCTCAGTCTGGTTGCTGCAGATTACATATTTACTGAAGGTCCGGCAGTAGCTAAAAATGGTGATGTATACTTTACTGATCAGCCTAATAACAAAATTCTAAAATGGACGGCCTCAGATAATTCGGTCTCTGTTTATATGGAAGATGCCGGTAGAGCAAATGGCCTCTATTTTGATCACGATGGCAATCTTTTGGCATGCGCCGATGAAAAATTTGAACTTTGGAGAATAGATAAGGCAAAAAAACCGAAAGTCCTGATAGACGAATTTCAAGGAAAAAAACTCAATGGTCCTAATGACCTTTGGGTAGATCCGAAGGGAGGTATTTATTTTACAGATCCTTATTATCAAAGACCCTATTGGGAGCGCAATGAGAAAGAAATTGAAAAAGAACGTGTTTACTATTTAACCCCTGATATGAACGAGTTGCGTATAGTAGCTGATAACCTGGTACAACCCAATGGAATAATAGGTACTCCGGATGGGAAAATGATTTATATCGCGGATATAGGCGATAAGAAGACATATAGCTTTACCATTTCTGAAAATGGTGATCTTAGCAATAAAAAATTATTTACGCCGCTGGGCTCAGACGGCATGACAATAGATAATCAGGGCAATGTATATTTGACCGGTAATGGAGTAACTGTTTTTAATAAAAAAGGGCAAGAAATACTTCAAATTCCGGTACCCCAAAAATGGACGGCCAATGTTACATTTGGCGGACCTGATCAAAATATGCTTTTTATTACTGCAATGAATTCTGTTTATACCCTGGAAATGAATGTACATGGTGTGCGTTAAAATTTATTTTTATAGCCCATATTTAAAAATCAACATAAACCAATGATTACAGAATTATAAAAAAAGGTTCCGTGAAAAAATTTCTAATTCTCCAAATGCGTCCCGAAACTGAAGCTTCCGATAGTGAGTTTGAGGCAATTTTACGCTATGGCGGGTTATCTTCTGAAGAGGTACATCGTATCAGGGTTGAACAAGAAAACATTGAGGATATAGATATTAATAATTACTCGGCCATAATTGCCGGTGGAAGCCCTTTTGATATAAGCATCCCGGAAGCAAAAAAAAGCGCCACTCAAAAAAGGGTTGAAGTATTTTTTAATTCGCTTTTCGACAAGTTAATTCCTCTGGATTTTCCGTTTCTTGGAGCCTGTTCCGGGAATGGGCTCTTGGGTAGATATTGCGGGGCAACCATTACTAATAAATATGCGGAACCCTTAAGAAGTGTTGAAGTCTGGGTAACAGACGAAGGGGCTAAAGATCCAGTTTTAAAAGGCCTTCCAAAGAAATTTTCTGCTTTAGTGGGGCATAAAGAAGCTTGTGATGCTGTTCCTCCCGGAGCCGTTCTCCTCGTATCTTCAGATCCCTGTCCGGTGCAGATGTTTCGGGTAAAAAAGAACATATATGCAACTCAATTTCATCCGGAAGCCGATGCAGATGAATTCATCTTACGCATCAAAATTTATAAATATGCCGGTTATTTCAAGCCTGAAGAGGCTGAAGATCTAATCACAGCTATTCGACAATCGAATACACCGGTCCCCAAAAAAATACTGAGTCGCTTTATTGACAGATACAGATCCACAAAATAAATTTTATTTAGCACCTGTTCTTTAGAAGGATTTTTAGTAACTTAAGCCTATTCTATCCTAAGAAAATATGGCTGCTAATTCGCTAAATATTAACAACAAAACATACAATATAGATATAAAGGAGGGGTCAACTTTACTCTGGGTATTACGTGAACATCTTGGACTGACAGGTACAAAATACGGTTGCGGAATTGCATTGTGTGGGTCTTGTACTGTGCTTGTGGACGGCAAGCCAATGAGATCATGTACATTGTTACTGAGTGGTCTAAAAAAGGATCAAAAAATTACGACAATAGAAGGCTTATCCGAGAATGGAGATCATCCGGTTCAACAAGCCTGGGTAGAGGCACAAGCACCACAATGCGGCTATTGCCAATCGGGTCAGATTATGCAGGCGGTTGCCCTGCTTGCTGAAAATCCGAATCCAACAAGGGAAGAGATAAAAATGTACATGAATGGAAATTTATGTCGTTGTGGCACATATTTGCGTATTGTAAAAGCTATAGAAATAGCAGCAGAAAAAACATCAGTAAAAACTTAAATC
>NZ_JBATGR010000437.1:0-1607 GCF_049665975.1 Eudoraea sp. | reverse complement strand
GTGTGGTAGAAAGCAACAGCATTATTGCAGCAGGAGCCGTAGTAACGGCGGGAACGCATGTGCCGGCAGGATCTGTTTTTGCAGGAATGCCGGCCAAAAAAATCAAGGATATCAGCGAGGAATTGAGTTCAGGCGAAATAGACAGGATTGCCAATAATTATGTGAAATATTCAGGCTGGTTTAAAGAAAATTAGGTTTTAGAACGCAATTATGATTATTTTTGAACTACTAAAAAATTGATAAAATGAATGCATTTATTTTTCCCGGACAAGGAGCGCAGTTTTCAGGAATGGGCCTCGATATGTACGAAAAATCCAATCTGGCTCAGGAACTGTTTGAAAAAGCAAATGACATACTTGGATTCAGCATAACAGACATCATGTTCCAGGGTTCTGCTGAGGACTTAAAACAAACTAAAGTCACTCAGCCCGCTATTTTTTTGCACTCAGTAATTTTGGGAAAAATGATGGGAAAAGATTTTAAACCAGATATGGTTGCCGGGCATTCATTAGGTGAATTTTCTGCATTGGTATCTAATGGAGCTTTAAGCTTTGAAGACGGTTTGTCATTAGTTTCTCAAAGGGCAACGGCTATGCAAAAAGCTTGTGAGCTCGTTCCAAGTACAATGGCGGTAGTATTGAGGCTGGCAGATGAGGTGGTGGAAAAAATTTGTGAAGAAACAGAGGGTATTGTAGTTCCCGCAAACTATAATTGTCCGGGACAATTAGTCATATCCGGTGAAATAGAAGCAGTAAACAGGGCTTGCGAGGCTTTAAAAGCAGCAGGTGCGCGCAGAGCTATGATATTACCTGTTGGCGGGGCATTTCATTCACCTCTTATGGAGCCTGCCAGGGAAGAATTGGCAGCCGCTATAGAGAATACAAATTTTAGTAAACCCAGCTGTCCCATTTATCAGAATGTTACAACCACAGCCGTTGTAAATGTGGATGAAATTAAACAAAACCTGATCTCGCAACTTACAGCCCCGGTGAAGTGGACACAAAGTGTGCAAAATATGTTTGCAGACGGCGCAAGCCTGTTTACAGAAGTGGGTCCCGGGAAGGTACTGCAAGGGCTGGTTAATAAAATTGAGCCCTCGGCAGAAGTCACATCGGCGGCGATATCTTAGTAGGACCATCCAATAATTTTGTATTTCAACCGAAAAAGACATATTTGAACTCCAAATTTGTACTTATGGCGGTTTTTTTAGTAATATTGATGTCCCGATTATTACCTTGGGTAGACCACCTTTGCAATGAATTTATTTAATTCAAAGGACATGCTATGAGATTGAAAAAAAATACTTCACAGTTAAAGACCACACCTTCTTTTCTTAAAGGGTTTCTGCCTTTTATAATACTAGTTCTTATCCATATTCAGGTGAGTGCACAGGACTGTTTTTTTGCCCCAACTTTAAGTACTAATGCAGATTCCATTTGCGACTTGGCATCTATAGATTTAGATCCTTATGTGACCAATGTTCCATCTGGTGCTGGAACTTTAGTTTGGAGTACAAGCCCATTGGTAGGAGTTGCTTTGTTACCAGGTTCAGTTGTGTCTACATCTGGCACCTATTATGCATGGTATACGGGCTTTAATGCTGGCTT
>NZ_JBATGR010000436.1:0-5102 GCF_049665975.1 Eudoraea sp. | reverse complement strand
AGATAATACCGTTTTCTCCTATTATAAGCACACCATTATAACTTCCCGGCCCTCCAATATCACTATCTGCAGGGATTATTTCGGGATGTGATGGTCTTATCCCGCCGTCGCTCCAGGTTAGTTCAATTGGCGATTTACTTTTTTCTGTCGTATCAAAATGTAGTGTTATAAATGAAGATGGAGGACAACCTTCCGGATGATAATCGGCATTCCACATTTGAGAGTAAACTGTCCCGGCACTGCATTCTGCATCCGTAGGATATTTTAGTCCCAGGGTTCTGAAAGGGATATCTATTAGATGACAGCCCACATCACCTAGCGCTCCCGTCCCATAGTCCCACCAACCTCTCCAATTAAAGGGATGCAAATTGGGAGTGTAGGGTCTGTATTCAGCTGGTCCCAGCCATAGATCCCAATTTAAATCTTTGGGCTTTAAGTTTTCATCGGGTTCCGGCATAGCATAACCTTGTGGCCATACAGGACGATTTGTCCAAACCTGTACCTTTGAAATTTGCCCAAGCACTTCCGAGTCTACCCAATTTTGAACCATTCCTAAAAGAGGGTTGGATCCACCCTGGTTACCCATCTGACTTACAATTTTATTATTTCTTGCCATCTCGGTAAGCATTCGTGCTTCACGTATATTGTGGGTTAATGGTTTTTGGACATACACATGTTTGCCTCTTTCCATAGCAAATGCCCCGGCCGGGCCATGAAGATGATCGGGCGTTGAGATGGTAACAGCATCAATATCTTTTTCCTTATCCAGCATCACCCTGAAATCCTCATATAATTTTGCTTTGGGAAATTTTTCAACAGAAGCTGAAGCAGATCCTGAGAAATCTACATCGCATAGTGCGACTACTCTTTCCCGGCCATTAACCGTTGCATTTAGAATATCACTTTTTCCTTTTCCACCAGAACCGATGGCCGCCAAATTTAGCTGATCACTAGGCGCGATATATCCGATACCACCAAGTACATGTCTGGGAACAATAAAAATTGAGGAAGCAACAGCTCCTTTTTTTATAAATGATCTTCTGGATGTTGAATAGCTTTTTTTTTGTTTACTCATGATTCTTAGTTAATAATTATACCGTCATAATTTCATTAAAACAAAGATTTTCCCTTATGCCTAAAGGTTGGTTATTAAACCGTCCTGATTAGTAAGAGGAGCTGTATATAACTTGCATGGTATAGGGTTCAGATAAAGATAATGAAATACCGTTAAGCTAAAGCAAGTAGTTTATCATAATGGAAAAAAAATAAAAAGAGGCAAGAGATTTTGAGATAAATATCTTCGGGAAATTGCTCTAAACGTTTTTGAAGCGAACAATAGAAATCTATTAAATAGTTTTCTTATGCTTTTGTGACAATGGTTTAAGTACTTCCAGCGCTTTATTTACAGAATTAATATGATCGAAAATTAAAAGTAGCCTAAGCCCATTACGCGTTTGTTTTTCTTTTAGCCTGCATGTTTTATTATGCTGTTGTACATAGGAAAGAATACTCGAGAATATGGGACTTTGATAAAAAGAAGATTCCTGATCTGAGATAAAATAGCCCATTAGGATTCCTTTTTTTAAAACTACTTTTTCTAATCCCATACCAGTGGCAATCCACTTTATTCGTACCGAGTTTAGCAAATCCTCAACCTGTGTTGGGTACGCACCAAATCTGTCAATAAGGTGAGCCTCAAATTTTTGAAGTTCTTCTTCTGTTTTAAGCGTGTTTAATTCTGTATATAGGTTTAATCGTTCTGTTGTGTTATTAATATAATCATCGGGGAATAGCAATTCAAAATCTGAATCTAACTGTGTATCTTTTACAAATATTTTTTCCATTCCTTCAGTTTCCTCATAAAGGTCCTTGAATTCATTTTCTTTTAATTCTTCAATAGCTTCGGACAATATTTTCTGATAGGTTTCAAAGCCAATCTCGTTTATAAATCCACTTTGTTCACCTCCTAACAGGTCTCCCGCACCCCGAATTTCTAAGTCTTTCATTGCTATGTTAAAACCGCTTCCCAATGCGGTATACTCTTCCAGTGCCTGAATTCGTTTTCTGGCATCGGGAGTCATTACCTCATACGGAGGTGTAATGAAATAACAAAAGGCCTTCTTATTACTTCGGCCGACACGTCCCCTCATCTGATGCAGATCACTTAATCCAAAATTATTTGCATTATTAATAAAGATGGTATTTGCATTTGTCACGTCCAAACCACTTTCCACAATGGTAGTAGAGACCAGCACATCAAATTCCCCATTCATAAAAGCCAGCATCAAAGTTTCCAATTTCCTACCCTCCATTTGGCCATGACCTATGCCTACTTTTGCATCAGGTACTAACCGCTGAATCAGTCCGGCAACTTCTTTAATATTTTCTATTCTGTTGTGAATAAAAAATATTTGCCCGCCTCTTTGAATTTCATAGGATATGGCATCACGTATTATTTCTTCATTAAATTGTGTCACATGACTTTCAATGGGGTATCTGTTTGGTGGAGGGGTGTTTATCACAGATAAATCTCTCGCAGCCATTAAACTAAATTGCAGCGTTCTTGGAATTGGAGTAGCGGTAAGCGTAAGAACATCTACATTTTCTTTAATTGATTTTAATTTATCTTTTACAGCAACGCCGAATTTTTGTTCTTCGTCAACTATAAGTAATCCCAGGTCTTTAAACTGAACATTTTTGCTAGCCAATTGATGAGTACCTATAATGATATCTATTTTACCTGATTGTAATTCATCAAGAATTATGCGCTTCTCTTTTGCAGTTCTAAAACGGTTAAGATAATCTACTTTTACCGGCATTTCTTTCAATCTTTTGGAGAATGTCCTGTTGTGTTGAAAGGCAAGTATAGTCGTAGGCACCAAGACCGCCACTTGTTTTCCGTTTTCTGCCGCCTTGAATGCCGCCCTTATCGCAACTTCAGTTTTTCCAAATCCAACATCCCCACAAACCAGCCTGTCCATAGGCCTTTCACTTTCCATGTCTTTTTTGATGTCTGCTGTAGCAGTTCCTTGATCCGGGGTGTCCTCATAAATAAAAGAAGCTTCCAGTTCTAATTGCAAGTAGCTGTCTGGCGCGTATTGAAACCCTTTGTCCAGTCTTCTTTTGGCATAGACTTTAATAAGATCAAAGGCTATTTTCTTTACCCTCGACTTTGTCTTTTGTTTAAGTTTTTTCCAGGCAGCAGATCCTAATTTGTAAATTTTAGGGACAGCTCCATCCTTTCCATTGTATTTTGAGATCTTGTGTAATGAATGAATACTGACATAAAGGATGTCGCGCTCACCGTACATTAATTTAATGGCCTCCTGCTTTTTGCCTTCCACGTCAATTTTTTGAAGCCCACCAAATTTGCCTATCCCATGGTCTATATGGGTAACATAGTCGCCTATTTCCAATTTGTTGAGGTCTTTTAGAGCAATGGCCTGTTTTTTGGCATAACCATTTCGCAAATGAAATTTGTGATAGCGATCAAAAATTTGATGGTCCGTGTAACATGCAACCTTCAGGTCATGGTCTATAAAGCCTTGATATAATGGAAAGACTTTGGTTTTATAATGCACATTTTCATCTACTTCGTCAAAGATGTCATGGAACCTTTTAGTTTGTATTTCCGAGGAACAGAAAATATAATTTTCATAACCCTGGCGGTTGTTCTTATTGAGATTTGTGATAAGTAAATCAAATTTCTTGTTGAAGGAAGGCTGAGGTGTAGTATTAAAATCTATACTCTCAGAATTTGGAATAGTATCAAAACCCCCCAAAGTAGCGAGGGTAAAATTTGTTAATTGTGCTTTAAGCAAGTTGGAATTGGCAAATAATTCTTCAGGTTTCGATTGTTTTATGTCAGAATTAAGTTCTTCAAATGTCTTTTGAGCTTTTTCAAAAAACAAATCCACCCTGTTATAAGTTAGTTGCGGGTTTTTTAGGAATATGACGGTGTCCGGACTAATGTATTTCAGGAAACTTTCACGACTTTCATTGAGGTGTTTTTTTTCTACATTGGGAATTATTCTAATCCTGTTAACCTTATCGGTAGATAATTGGGTTTCTACGTCAAAAGTCCGCATACTCTCTACTTCATCTCCAAAAAATTCTATTCTGTAAGGTTCATCATGTGAAAAGGAAAAGACATCGAGGATACCACCACGTACGGAGAATTCACCCGGCTCAGTTACAAAATCGACCCGTTTGAAATGATACTCAAAAAGGACTTCATTCAGAAAGTCCAATGAAAGCGCATCAGCGGTATTTATTTTCAGGGTGTTTTTAGTCAGTTCTTTTCTGGTGACAACTTTTTCAAAAAGGGCGTCAGGGTAGGTAATGATAACCGCAGGTTTTTTTCGGGAATTTATGCGATTCAAAACTTCTGCCCTTAGCAATACATTAGCATTATCGGTTTCTTCTATTTGGTATGGCCTTCTGTAACTTCCCGGATAGAACAGTACATCATTTTCACTTATGAGTTGTTCCAGATCGTTAAGTACATATGCGGCTTCTTCCTTATCATTCAAAACCAATAGAAAAGGCCGATCTATTTTAGTAAAGATCGCGGATGCTACAAAAGAAAAAGAGGACCCGCTAAGGCCATTTAAAATAATATTAGGCTGGTTTTGGGCAATAAAATCCTGCAGTTTCCTGAGTTGAGGAGACTGTGCATACAGTTGCTGCAATGAAGATTTGGTCAACCGTTAAATTTTGTGCAAATATAATTGCTGATTGCATGGGAGACCAAGGTTTGGATCAAATTTTTATAATAATGTCATCCGCGATGGCAAAAACTTCGTCTTTCTCTGTCTTCTTCATGGTGTAAGTTCCGGTAAATTTGCCAAAAGCAGGAAGGATTAATTGATCTGCTGTCTTGAAGAAACATGGAAGGCGAAGTGATTGTTTACCTCTTCCTCTAAGCTTAATTGCCGGATGAATATGACCTGAAAAATTGAAATATCCTTGTCGTTCTTCCGGATGATGAGTGAGCAGAAATTTTTCTGAGACTAATTCAGACACTACTTGAATTCCAATTCGTTCATATCTCTGCGGTGAAATTATATCATGGTTCCCCCTGACTAAAATAAATTTTAGCT
>NZ_JBATGR010000435.1:0-2582 GCF_049665975.1 Eudoraea sp. | reverse complement strand
AATTGGATAAGAAAACACTATTTACCGGTGTTATTTTGGAAGAGATTCCCTTTGTATATCAGAATCAAATAAGCAAGTTCCGAAATTTACAGAAATTAATCTGGTCCTATTTCATTCAGCGTGCTATTAACCAAAAAATAACTATTAGGATTGGAGAAGAAAAAGTGCATACCCAAACTGACAAATATGGTAGCTTTTTTGTTGCTATTGATAATTTCAAACAAAACCCGGTGTCCATAACTTTAAACGATGATTTCCCCCTGGAAATCATTCAAAAATATCCCATAAAATTCAAAAACACTCCTGGTGATTTTGATGTAATCTCCGATATAGATGACACCATTATAGTTTCATACAGTGCCAACTTTTATAAGAGGATAAAAACACTACTGACAAATTCACCCAAAGATCGAAGCGTGGTTAGATTTACTTCAAAACTTTTTGAGGTCTTTTGTAAAAAAAACGCCCGTATATTTTACATTTCTAAAAGTGAAAGTAACCTATTTAATATGCTCACAACTTTTATAGAGCACAATAATCTTCCGAAAGGATCACTCATACTAACCCCTTATCTCAAATTTCATGAATTGTTTTTATCAAAAAAAGGAAAAGATTTTAAAGTAAATTATATTCGTTTTTTAATTGAAAATTCTGAGAATAAAAAATTCGTACTCATTGGTGATGACTCACAAAAAGATCTGGAAGTCTATACGATAATAGCCGAAGAATACCCAATTAGAATTCTAAAAATATTCATCAGACAAACCAATAAAATAAGGCCCAAAAGTCACGGGGCTTTCTGGAAAAAGCTTCAGGCTATGGAAATACCAACTAAGTATTTCAAGAGCATGGATGATGTGGGTGAAGAAATAAACTTGTTTTAATTAAATTAAATCACAAATGAAAATATTACTTGTTGTCAATCCAATATCAGGAGGTGTAGACAAAGAACCCTTTTTACGTAAATCTGAAACACTTTTAAATAAGTATGGGATAGATTATAAGGTTTTTAAAACTACCGGAGTTAATGACGAAGATGAGTTGAAAATTGTTTTGGATGAATATCAACCGGACCGGGTTGCATCGGTAGGGGGAGATGGAACCACACTTTTTACAGCTATTGCACTACTGGGAACAGATTACCCTATGGGTATTATCCCACAGGGTTCCGCAAATGGCATGGCTACAGAATTATTTGTAAATCCCGATCCAATTGAAGCCCTTAAAGACCTAATTATGTCTGACACAATCAGGGGGTTAGATTTGTTGCTTGTTAATGATCAGTATTATACTACCCATATTGGTGATGTTGGGATAAATGCAAATATTGTTGACGCATATTCTAAAGATAAAAATAGAGGCATGATCACCTATGCCAAGTATTTCCTTGAAGAACTGGATAAACTAAAATACTTTAATATAACAGTTAAGGCCAACGGGGAAACTACCAAGGCTAATGGCCTCATGGTGAGTATCTGCAATTCAAGAAAATATGGAACTGGCGTTCCTCTTAACGCAGTGGGGAATCCGATGGACGGTAAATTTGAAATTGTTATTGTTGAAAAGGTAGATACCATTTCACTAATAAAGGCAGGCTTGGCAAAGTTTGATGAAGAATATCTAAAAAGTCAGTATAGCCAACTAATAGTCACAAAAGAGGCAGAGATTGAATTTGAGGAACCCAGGCTTCTTCAGCTCGATGGTGAAGTTATTGGCATGTTTGACAAAATTGATGTTAAAATTTTAACCGGTGCGATTAAGTTAATAACCCACCATGATAATTTAAACATCAAATAGTTAACATTTCAGATACCACAAAAAGGAATCATACATATTTCAGAATAAGATCCCAATTGATCTTTTACTTTCTTCTGGGAGGTAAGTTTTTGCCTCAAATAAGATTGATTAATCGCAACTCGTCTGTTTAAATAAAAAACAGTAATTTTCTTACTCAGATTCAACATTTTGAGTAATGAAAAACATAAACAGAAGAAATTTTATTAAGAAGACCTCCTTATCGGCTGCAGGTCTGGCTGCGGCTACTACTTTTCCTTTTACCGGTAGCGCTCAAGATACTCGGCCTAAAAGCGCACTGTATATGGGCGGATTTGCCGCTCAGAAGTTGGAGACCGTTAGAATTGCGGTAATTGGGGTTGGAGCCAGAGGACCGGCTCATTTACAGTTTGCCGCCTCTCTTCCGGGCACAGAAATAGTTGCGATATGCGATCTCTATGAAGATCTTGCTACTAAATGGGCTGCTGTGGTTACTGAAATGGGTAAAGGTCAAAGACATCAAAACATTGCTACCTATTACGGGGATGAAGCTAAATGGAAATTGATGCTTGAAGAAGTTCGGCCCGATATGGTTTTTATTGCAACAAACTGGGCAAATCATGCCCCAATGGCTATTGAAGTGATGAATAAAGGTGCCCATGCCTTTGTTGAAGTACCCCTGGCTATTAGTATTGAAGAACTCTGGAAGATTGTAGACACATCAGAAAAGACGAGAAAGCACTGTATGATGATGGAAAATGTCAATTATGGTCGTGACGAGTTACTATTTCTAAATATGTGCAGACAAG
>NZ_JBATGR010000434.1:0-4829 GCF_049665975.1 Eudoraea sp. | reverse complement strand
CCTATTGTTTTAAACTCAGAGTAAACAAAATAAATTGCAAAACGAAAAAATCATATTAGGGATTGATCCGGGAACTACTATCATGGGATTCGGAATCATTAAAGTAACTGGGAAGAAGATGACATTTATTCAGATGAATGAATTATTACTCAAAAAATACAATGATCCCTTTACCAAACTCAAACTTATTTTTGAACGAACCATTGAACTCATTGACACCTACCATCCGGATGAAATTGCCATTGAAGCTCCCTTTTATGGAAAAAATGTCCAGTCTATGTTAAAACTTGGCCGGGCACAGGGAGTTGCCATGGCAGCAGGGCTTTCCAGGCAAATTCCGATTACCGAATATATGCCTAAAAAAATAAAGATGGCGATTACGGGTAATGGCAATGCCAGTAAAGAACAGGTGGCAAAAATGCTTCAAAGCACTCTTGGATTGAAATCTCTTCCAAAAAATCTCGACAGTACAGATGGCCTTGCGGCTGCCGTATGTCATTTCTATAATGAAGGCAGGGTGGAGGTAGGAAAGAGCTATACCGGATGGTCTGCATTCGTAAAACAAAATGAAGATCGGTTAAAGTAGGTTTTAGTCACTAGTTATTTAATTGTTTTATTCTTAATCATCCTATGGCTGGCATCTACATACATATTCCATTTTGCAAACAGGCCTGTCATTATTGTGACTTTCATTTCTCTACTAATTTGAGGAAAAAGCAAGATATGGTAAGCGCCTTGCAGAAGGAATTATTGCTTCGCAAAGATGAATTGAAAAATGAAGAAGTACAGACCATTTATTTTGGGGGCGGTACGCCATCGGTTTTAGAAATAGGAGAAATCAATGAAATTGTTAAAACTGTTGCAGAGAATTATAGTGTAATTGAGAATCCTGAAATAACCCTGGAAGCCAATCCGGATGACTTATCCCTAAAAAAAATAAAAGAGTTGAGCGATTCTCCCATTAATCGACTAAGTATTGGAGTACAATCCTTTTTTGATCAGGATCTTAAATTAATGAACAGAGCACATAATGCTAAGGAAGCCCATTTATGTCTCAATGAGTCCAAAAAGTATTTTGAAAATATTTCTATTGACCTTATCTATGGGATACCTGGGATGACCCATAAGCGTTGGCAGGAGAATATTACCAAGGCCCTGTCTTATGAATTGCCACATATATCGAGTTATGCGTTAACGGTGGAACCTAAAACCGCTTTAAAAGCATTTATTGACAAGGGAATTATTCCCAATGTAGATGATGAGATGGCCGAAGAACAGTTTAATATATTATGTGCCCTCCTGGAAAAGGAAGGTTTTATAAATTATGAAATCTCCAACTTTGGGAAAGAAGGATATTTCTCAAAAAACAATACAGCTTATTGGAAGGGAAAAAAATATTTAGGGATAGGACCGTCTGCACATTCCTATGACGGCACAAAAAGGGGATGGAATATCAATAATAATTCGAAATATATTAGATCAATTAAAGAGAGAGTTCTTCCAATAGAAGTTGAGGTACTCAGCAAAACAGACCGATATAACGAATATGTCATGACTGGCCTGCGAACAATTTGGGGAATTTCACTTTACAAAATTCAAACGGAATTTGGCAACTCGTATTTTGAGTACCTGATGCAGCAATCAGATAAATATATCAAGGAGGAAATGCTCTCTGTTGATAGGAATAAAATTTCTGTTACCAAAAAAGGAAAGTTTTTGTGCGATGGGATCGCAAGTGATTTATTTATGATTAAATTGAATTAAGATTCTTACAATAAGACGTATGCTGGCACTAATAAAACACAATAGCGGAGACTATCAGATAGACCTTTCCAAGCCTCTGGATATTTCAATTCCATTGAGGGGCAATGAATCTAATGTGCGGGCATGGAACCTTAATGCGCCTGTAATAGAACCACATAGGGAAGGGGATTTTATTGGAAAAGTATCTGAAGGAGCATCCACCAATTTTAACGATATCAGTTTTAATCCTCATGCACATGGGACTCATACAGAATGTATTGGGCATATCACAGAAGAGAGCTATTCCATAAATAAGCAATTGTCAGACTATTTTTTCCTTGCTGAGGTGGTCACCATCGCCCCGGAAAAGTATCAGAATGATTTTGTGGTCTCCAGAAAGCAAATTCAGTATGCGATTGGAAATAAAAAATGTGAAGCACTCATAATCAGAACTTTACCGAATTTTGAAGAAAAATTATCAAAGAAATATTCCGATACAAATCCACCTTATTTATTAGAAGAAGCAGCTCAATATTTAGTAGATAAGGGAATAAATCACTTGCTCATAGACCTCCCTTCTATAGACAAAGAAAAAGACAATGGAGCGCTTTTGGCCCATAAAGTATTCTGGTGTGTTGAAGGCAAGATGCGTACCAGAGCCACTATTACAGAATTTATATTTGTTAACAATTCTATTAAAGACGGTACTTATATTTTAAACTTGCAACTGGCCCCAATGGAGAATGATGCAAGTCCAAGCAGGCCGGTAATATTTAAACCAATAATGCCATGAAAACTCTTATTAAAATAGAGGAATTGGCTATGTTTGTATTTGGTTTCTATCTTTTCGTCTTCCTTCCTTTTTCCTGGCGGTGGTTTTTTGTGTTTCTTCTGGTTCCTGATATTGTAATGTTGGGATATATTTTAGGAAATAAAATAGGGGCGGTTACATATAATATCTTTCATCATAAAGGTTTGGCAATAGTTATTCATATTTTTGGAGCATATTTTTCTTTTCCTTTGTTAGAAGGAGCCGGAATAGTTTTATTTTCACACTCAGCGGTGGACAGAACTTTCGGTTATGGATTAAAATATGAGTAAGGATTTAAATATACACATTTAGGAGAAGTAGGAAAAAGCGATGGATAGTATTTTTGAACTGTTTTTTGGGTTAATATTAGGTGCAATCCTAATGTATTGGATGTACTCATTATTTCGTATTAAGAGGAGCAAAGAGCTCACAGAGCATCAATCCACGATAATATTGGAAAAAATTAAAAGCGTTTGTAAATTGATATCTGTGGAGGGTGATTTTGCTGAGATTTACAAATATGAAAATACCAGGGAACACTTTATGAGCTTGCTTAGCAGCAAGAAAAAGGCATTGATCGTAATTAATGCAAAAGCGCAAATAGGTTATGACCTTAAAAAAGTATTAATGCATGCCGATACGGATAAAAAGAAAATAATTCTTACTAACTTTCCCCAGCCGGAAGTGCTTTCTATTCAACCGGAGCTTGAATTTTACGATATAAAAAATGGTCTTTTCAATTCATTTACTCCAAAAGATTTGACAGCCTTAAATCAGGAAGCTAAAAAACATGTCATGGAGAAAATTCCTGAAAGCGGGCTCATGGATACAGCTCGAAGGGAAGCTTTGGAAGCTGTTTTATTGATCGAGAAAATTGTTGAAACCATCGGGTGGAAATTAGATTACTCGACTTTGGAATTAAGCGACCATAAAAAACCTTTTATTGAAAAATAATATTTTAAATTTAAATCATAATAAAATGAAAAGGACAATTTGTATTTTAACACTTTTAGTAATCTCCGGAACAACCTTCGGACAGGCGGCAGATAAGCATATGAAAAATTTAGACCCAGGATTTGTGCATGTCGTTTACTTTTGGCTTAACAATCCCGACAATAAAGATGACCAAAAGCAATTTGAAAAAGCGTTGAAGAAGTTTATGAAGAAGTCAAAACATGCCAACACGCAATATTTTGGCAAACCCCCTACAGCTACCCGCGATGTGGTAGATGATTCATTTACTTACAATTTGATAGTAAGTTTTAAATCTGCCAAAGAACAAGAGAAGTACCAAAAAGAAAAAGCACACGAGGCATTTATTGAGGCAGCGCAAAGCCTTTGGAAAAAAGTGGTCGTTTATGATTCAGAGGGAATTAAATTATAATTTTCGGGGGTTAAATAATATTATGTGTGCGTGTTTTGTCGGCAATGGACATGGTTAATTTGCTTAGAAAATGAATATTGAAACGTACCGGGGACTTTGTTTAAGCAAAAGCGGAGTAACTGAGGAATTCCCTTTTGATGCCGATACACTGGTCTTTAAAGTCATGGGTAAAATCTTTTCAATAGCTCCGCTTGTACGGATACCCTCTCAGGTAAATTTAAAATGTGATCCGGAGAGGGCCATTGAGTTGCGGGAAACCTATGATGGAATTATAACCCCCGGCTATCATATGAGCAAAGTGCATTGGAACACATTATTTCTGGAACAGTTGCCCACTAAACTGATATCAGAACTTGTGAATCATTCTTACGAATTGGTAGTTTCTAAGCTAACCAAAAAACAAAAATCTGCGCTCGAGGGTATGATTTAATCTTTAGATCCCTTTAAGAATACCATATCTTTACCACCTCAATTCAAAAGAGCTAGTTTATATGCTTAACCCCACAATATTCTACAAAGAAAGAAAAGACAAATTGAGTAAGCTGTTTATTCAGGTTAAAAAGCAATTATGGGTCTCCAGTATGGTTAGGTTGACGGTTTTTGTCCTTGCAATTTTAGGGATATACCTGTTTTATGACAACTCAAATTACATTCTTTTAATTGTTCTTTTTGCGGCAATACTTTTTCTTTATTTGGTTTCGAGACATAGCGACCTGTCGTACCAAAAAAACAAATTACTGGCCTTGATCTCTATTAATGAAACAGAGCTGCAGGTATTGGAGCGGAAATTTTATCAGCTCCCGGATGGAAATGAATTCTCAGACCAAGGACATTTTTATAGTCAGGATATAGATCTTTTCGGCAAGGGATCTTTTTACCAATATTGCAACC
>NZ_JBATGR010000433.1:0-2535 GCF_049665975.1 Eudoraea sp. | reverse complement strand
TAATACTACCTGCCTGAATTCAATAATGGGACTTAGAAAAAGGGGTAGGCATATTCAGATTGGCTTAATGACAGAATCACATGTTACACCTCCGATACCTATGCCACTAGTTGTGGCAAACGAATTGGAGATCCTGGGAAGCCATGGGATGCAAGCCCATAAATATCCTGAAATGTTTAATTTTATTAAATCCACAGGAATTAAATTAAGCAATATGATCACTAAAACCATTTCCCTGGAAGAAGTACCATTTCACTTACCTGATATGCATCAATTTAGTTCTGCAGGGATTATGGTAATCAATTCTTTTTAATATGATTTATTGCACATTTATTTAAATCACCAGCATTACATGAAAAGATTTTTGACATTTCTGATATTCATATCATTATTAATTGGATGTGGTCAAAAAGATTCTTTTAGCCTTTTTAATGGAAAAGATTTTGATGGTTGGCATGTTGATGTTCCAGAAATGGATAGTATTCCAACTTCTATAAACCCATTTATCATTCGGAATGGGATGCTGGTTAGCCTTGGTACTCCTCGAGGCCATCTGATTACAGATTCAGTATTTCAGGATTACAGGTTGGAAATTGAATACCGTTTCCCCGGAAAACCAGGTAATTGCGGTGTATTGGTACATGCATCAAAACCAAGAGCATTGTATAAAATGTTTCCAAAGTCAATAGAAGTGCAAATGATGCATGAAAATGCAGGTGATTTTTGGTGTATAGTTGAAGATATAAAAACGGACGATATGATAGGACGCAGAGGGCCCAAAGAAAACTGGGGTATTATTGAAGGTAAGGCGAGGAGGATTAAAAACCTTACCGATGGTTCTGAAAACCCCTTGGGAGAATGGAATTCAATGGTCGTAGAATGTTTAAAAAATGAGGTGAAAGTCTGGGTAAATGGAGATTTGGTTAACTATGGTTATGAAACCACGGCCAGCATTGGTCAAATTGCCTTGCAGGCGGAAGGTTCCGAAGTAGAATTTCGAAAAGTGCAACTAATACCAATTAGAAGCTTAAGTATATTTGTAGAGTAGCAAATTATTTAATATCTGCTCAAACCAACAATATCTTTTAAATTACCATCCCTGATTTATACCCTTGCCCATTTGTAAAGTGTGTAAAAATGATGCTCTAAATATAAATTCTATCTTTGTAAAATGACCCTATTATTACCATAAAAGCTAACAACTAAAACATATGAAATCATTTACTATTCAGGAAATTAATGCGATTCTCGGAGGAGAACTAGTGGGAAATACAGATCAGAAGATATTGGGTTTAGAAGAAATTGATAAAGCTGGTAATTCGCAAATCACTTTTATCGGGAGCAGAAAATATGCTCAAAAATGGGAAAATTCCAAAGCAGCAGCGGCAATTATTAACGAAGGACTCAAAGCTGAGCCCGGAGAAAACAAAGCCCTGATTAGAGTGAAAAATGCTGATTTGGCTATGGCAAAACTATTGGAAGTTTTTGTTAAAGAAACACCACATTTTGATGTAGATATACATCCCACTGCAGTTATTCATGACACGGCCACAATAGGTGAAGGAAGTAAAATTGGTGCCGGATGTTATATAGGAAAAGATGTTGTTCTGGGTGAAAAGGTTATTGTATATCCTAATGTCACTGTTCTGGACGAAACTACAATTGGAGCTCATACAATTATATGGTCAGGTACGGTTATTCGCGAGCGAACCGTAATAGGGGCTTACTGCATTTTTCAGAATAACGTAAGCATTGGTGGCGATGGTTTTGGATATCGCCCTAGGGAAGATGGACGAGGGTTAGTAAAAATTCCTCATATAGGGAATGTGGTAATTGGTAATGACGTGGAAATTGGAGCAAATTCATCCGTTGACCGCGCAAAATTTAGTTCTACAATATTAGGCGACGGTTGTAAGATTGATAACCAGGTCCAGATTGCTCATAATTGTGTTTTAGGGCGTTCTTGTATCATGGCAGGGGCAAGTGGTCTCGCTGGATCTGTGACCCTGGGCGACGGAGTAGTTATTGGAGGTAGTGCATCTATAAAAGATCACACAACAATTCATTCCGGTGCTACTGTAGGAGCTGGTTCAGGAGTTTTGGCTGACGTTCCGGCGGGGAAAACTGTATTAGGGTATCCTGCAGCGGATGCCCGCGAGAAACTGAAGGAATGGGTAGCTTGCCGTAACTTGATTAAGTAAAAAACTAAGGCAATTTTTGGTAGAAATTGAATGCCTGAATAAAATTATTTACGCTGGAATACGTTATAACTTGTTTTTTAATTATAATCAATAATAACTTTATTTATAAGGTGTTAACTTATTTAAAATCAGGCCAGTACATGGCAATTTTTTTTCTTAGAAAAGCTACGCTTCGTGCTAACTGATCCATTCCGTCCACGCCGTCTTCTATGCTGATCCATCCATCAAAATTTACTCTTTTCAACTCTGTGAAAATAGCGTCATAGTCATTTAAACCTTTGCCAATTTCTCCATGACGAAGTCTTTTAGCATAACCCAAAACACCGTCTTCCTC